>NZ_JBHIRW010000016.1:0-39038 GCF_042197445.1 Bartonella sp. AA1HLJMS
ATTTTTTTTAGGTTTTGATTTTTTGAGTTCTATGATTTGTATTGGTTTTCCAATGATAAGATCAAGTGTCGCATCAGGGGCTGTTCGGTCATTAAGGCTATAGAAAATAATTCCGTCGTGTGTGTAGGCTGCTAGTGACCAAAATTGTTGTGTTTTCAAAGCTTTTAAATGAACAGGTCCATTTTCAAGATTAAATCTGCAGACTTTAAGAAGAAAGAGTGGATCAGCAGATTGCTGAATAGGATTATTGGGCGTAAAATCGACAAATTGATAAGAGGTTCCAGATTTTTTTAGTGCTGTCCATATATTATCTTGTGCCCAATAGGGGATCAGAAAGAGAACGCAAATATGAACGATAATAGCGCCAATGATTGCAAGAAGTGCGGTATGAATAAATCTAGTCACAATTTATTTGTCCTGATGGAATTTGTTCTATTGATGGCATTGTAAGCTTTTGTAATGCCGTTGCAGAGATGATTGAGGTATCGTATAAGGTAAGAATAAGCCCGAATTCTTTTTGACTAACTGTTGCAAGCCAATTGCCGGTTTGCGGTGTGGGTGAAATATTAATGCGCAATGAGCCATCATGCTCATAAATAATAGCGTTCGTGTGGAGTTCAAAAGGTATTTCTTTGGATGAAGTATAGGGTTTTAGGGATTTGTCAGCTGTATAAAGGGTAAAAAGACGGGTTTCAGGGATGGTGCCTTTGAGTAAATAATGACAGTGATGATGAAGTGGACGCCCTTGGTTATCTTGCCAAATCTGGAATTGAATACCTTCAGTTCGTCCGAGTGAAACAATGCCTTGTTTAGCGGTGCGGGCGCGGGTATAAGGATCCATATTGGCGGTTCCCATTTGGGGATAAGCACTCCATTTTCCAATTCTAAAGAGTCCAAAATGAGGAAAGGAATTGAGCACATAATCGACACTCAGTGTTCCACATAAAATGGAAAAAGCGAAGATAAAAAAGAAAATGGTGATATTAAAAAACATCAGTGAATATCTTGAATTCAAAATGTTGAATCTCCAGTTGTTTTCATCTTCAAAGAAATTGCAGATGGTTTTTTCAGATCTTTGTTAATCAATCGCACGATATTTAATGTTTCAGGAGAAAGCGTAGAGGGTATTGGGGAAGGAACTTCAGAATCTACACGGGAAGAAAGTACTGGAGGCTGATAAGGAAGGAGAGAATCTTTAACACCATAGAGCTGTTTGAGCATAATATTTTGATGCGCAGCAAGCATGATACGATGCCATATCATGGCAGGAACGCCACCCCCAAAAGCACGATTCATCGGTGAAAAATTATCATTTCCCATCCATACCGCTCCCGTATAATTTCCCGTAAAGCCAACAAACCAAGCATCACGATAAGATTGTGATGTTCCAGTTTTCCCAGCGACAAGAGTCATGGGCAACGCAGCACGCTTACCAGATCCTCGTGTTGTGACACCCACCATCATTTGATTCATATAAGCTGCTGATTGTTCACTCAGAACTCGGTGTAGTTTTTTTCCGTTATGTTCGAAATCCCACACAACACGACCATCAATTGTTTTGATTTGCGTAAACCCATGACGATTACCCGCTATTCCTCCATTGGCAAAGACATTAAAGCCTGTAGCTTGATCCATGGGGGTCATGTTGGAAGTGCCAAGAACCATCGTTTTGTGTGATAAAATATGCGCGTTAATCCCCATATTTTTAATGAGATCTATGATAGGTTGGGTATCGCGGTTAAGATATTGGTAGGTGAGATACACAGGGACTGTATTAATAGAAAAAGCTAAAGCTGTTGCTAAATCAATTTTCCCCAAATAACGGCCAGAATTATTTTTTGGTGTCCAACCTCCCCAATTGATAGGAGCATCTAAAACGATTGTCGAGGGAGACAGTCCGTGTTCCAGTGCGGTTGCGTAAACATAAGGTTTGAATGAAGAACCAGTTTGCCGTCCGCCTTGTGTTGCTCTGTTAAATTGACTCTTTTTATAATCTTGTCCTCCAACAATTGCGCATACGGCACCGTTATTATCGAGTATAACAGTGGAAGCTTGTGTTACGCGATATTGTTGACCATACTGATGTAAATGATATGCAATTGATTCTTCTGCTGCTTTTTGAATATTCGGATCAAGGGTCGTTTGAATAATTAAACTATGGCTTGGAAGTTGATTACGCATTTTTTTGACTTCCTCGAATGCCCAATCAAGAAAATAATCTGGCTGATTATTTTCTCTTTGGGGAAGTACCTTAGCAGGGTGGCGATGCGCATTGATAATTTGGCTCTTCGTCATAAAGCCACTATTAACAAGATTAGAAAGGACGATATTGGCACGTGTTTGAGCTGCAAAGAGATGACTATGAGGAGCATATTTTGTTGGAGCTTTAAAGAGTCCTGCTAACATAGCAGATTCACTTAAAGAGACATGACGTATGTTTTTTCCAAAATAAAATTTTGCCGCTGCGGCAATACCAAAATTGTTTCCTCCCATATAGGCTCGGTCAAGGTAAAGTTGTAAAATCTGCTTTTTGCTAAAATTTGCTTCTAGCCAAAGAGCAAGATAAGCTTCTTTGATTTTACGTGTTATGGTTCTTTCGTTTGTTAAAAATAAATTTTTAGCCAATTGTTGTGTGAGAGTTGAACCACCTTGCACCACACCTTTAGCTTGCATATTTTGTGAAATTGCCCGTGTAAGTCCTTGAAAATCAATGCCCCAATGATCAAAAAAACGACGGTCTTCTGTAGCGAGAACCGCTTTAATGACAGTGTCAGGCATTTCTTCAACGGGGACAGAGATTGCCGGCAGTGCACCACGGTGCCCAATGGAATTTCCATAGCGATCTAGAAAAAGAATGGAAAAGTTTTTAGGAGAAGACCAATCTGTTTTGGTCAGTTCAAAAACAGAAATGCCCAAAATAGTGAAAAGAGTAAATCCCATCAACCCTAATGTCAGTATTTCATCGAGAACTTCAACGATAAAACGTTTCCATCCTTGAAGATGAAAATTTTGTGAGATGATTTTTGCCTTTTTCCAGAAAAAACTGTTAGCAGAACGAATGTGATAAAACGCTGTGTCTAATCGTGCGTCTAATTCAATGAGAGCAGGACTATGAAATGGCTTACGGTGTTGCCCTTTCTTTTTTTTAAAAAAATCAAACATTTAAAGAGAGCCTATGGCAAAGCAATACAACCAAACAAATCTACAATAATTATATGGAGTAGAAGTATTTTTTTTCTATAGTTCTAACAGAGAAAGAATTTGTTTTAGAATTATTCATTTTTTGTAAGATAGTATATTAATATTTTATTATTTTATTGAATAAATTTTATTCTCATTATTAAAAATATTTTTTTGATTTTTTAAAAATTTGGAGTAATGTTAATATGTTCTTCTGTAAGATAGAGGATAAATTGTTTCCATTTGTGATTTTTTAATCGACCAAAAAAAACCATTATTTCTTTTATCCTTTATCAAGGAGAAGAGATGGGTTATTGAAATATTTATGATGAAAAAAAAATTCTTGTTCGTAATAATAGCAGCTTTTTTAGGAGCAGATTCTGTTCTAGCTTCTGGGTGTGCTGAAGTAGGTAAGAAGGCTGCCGCACAAGAGAGCGGGGTTCTCGTCCGTTCAAAACCGGTTGTTCAGGATGGAAAGAACATGTGTGCAATTGTGGTTGTTGTACCAGCCCGTAATGGTGAAAAGTTACGTCGTGTTGAATTTTTTGTTCCTGCTGATTAGTTTTTGGCAGATGGTGTTGTGATGCGTATCTTAATCGTTGAAGATGATCGGAATCTTCACCATCAATTAGCAGAAGCTGTAAGACGTGCAGGATATGTTTCCGATAGTGCTTTCGATGGTGAAGAGGCTTATTTTTTAGGGAGCACAGAGTCTTACGACGCGGTGATACTTGATATAGGTTTACCGCAGATTGATGGTATTAGTGTTGTTGAAAAATGGCGTCAAGAAGGGCTCTCCATGCCTGTTTTAATGCTAACGGCGCGAGACCGTTGGTCTGATAAGGTGCACGGTATTGATGCTGGAGCTGACGATTATGTTGTGAAGCCATTTCATTTGGAGGAGGTGATGGCGCGCTTGCGAGCATTAATTCGTCGCACTATGGGACATGCGACAAGTGCATTATGTTGCGGAAATGTTTTGTTGGATACAAAGACGTCTCGTGTTTTTGTGGATGGTCAATTGATTAAACTAACATCTTATGAATTCAGACTGCTTTCGTATCTCATGCATCATTGTGACAGGGTCATTTCAAGAACAGAGCTTACTGAACATCTTTATGATCAGGATTTTGATAAGGACTCGAATACGGTGGAAGTCTTTGTAGGTCGGTTACGGAAAAAGCTTGGAATGGATTTGATTGAAACTATTCGAGGAATGGGATATCGCGTGAGAACGCGAGGTGATTAATGAATGTTTTTGAAGAGAATAATTGGTATAGGAGGTTCTTTTTTGTAATTACTCGATCTCTCAGTTTACGTGTTATGATCTTATCAACATTATGGGTTGTTATTTCTCTTTTATCGATTTCTGCAGTAAGTATTTTATTTTATAAGCGTTCGACTGAACAAAGCCTAGAGCGTATCCTTTCTGCTCAACTCTACAGTCTTATTGCAACAGTGACGGTGTCATCGGAAGGTACTTTGATAGGAGGGGCTGGGATTGATGATATTCGTTATTCTGATCCAACAACAGGATGGTATTGGGAAGTTGTTGCGATATCCCATAATTTAAAAGGAAGATTGACATCTCCCTCATTGGGAACAGGCGAGATATTTACACCAAGTGATGTTGATATACCTTTTGACAATAAATTCTTTCGCTCTTATCGGATAACGGGGAACAATGGTCAAAAGCTACAAGTGATTGAGAGTGATGTTGTTCTTGATAATAAAAATCATATTGCACGTTTTCGGCTTGTTGGGAATATCGATGAAGCTCATGCCCAGGTAAAGGAATTTAAGCGAACTTTGCAAATTTTTCTTTGGAGTTTCGGTATCGGGAGTGTTCTTATTAATATTGCTATTATTTTCTTTAGTTTTCAACCGTTGAAGCTTATTCGACGTGCATTGAATGATATTCGCGAAGGAAGAGTTCATTATGTGAATACGGATTTAGTAAGCGAAGTGATGCCGCTTGTACAAGAGATGAATGCTCTCATTAATAATAATCAGCGTATTATCGAGCGATTTCGCACACAGGTTGGTAATCTCGCGCATTCATTGAAGACGCCTCTATCCGTGATTATGAATGAGACAGATAAGATGCGCGGAGAAAAGGCTAGTTTGTTGAGAGAGCAAACGCAAATAATGCAAGCTCAAATCAATCATTATCTTCAGCGTGCGCGGATTGCAGCACAATGCGATAGTGTTGTCTATCATACGTCTGTTCGCAGTGTGCTTGAACGCTTGGTACGGGTTATGAAAAAGCTTAATCCTGAAAAACAAATTCAATTTATTATGGATGTTGATGATATTGTTTTTTCTGGAGAGAAGGAAGATTTAGAAGAAATTATAGGGAATTTGATTGAAAATGCTACTCAGTGGTCTCGCGCAAAGGTTTTGATCTCTTGTTGTTTAGAAGAAAATGCTGAAGAAACAGAATATTTTAGTATCTTTGTAGAAGATGATGGTCCTGGTTTAACAGAAGACAAAATTGATGAAGCATTAAAAAGAGGGCGGCGGTTTAATGAAAGTAAACTAGGGTCAGGCTTAGGGTTAGCAATTGTTTCAGATATGGTCAGTGAATATGGTGGCAATCTCTTTTTATCACGTTCTGATTTGGGTGGGTTGTATGCAAAAGTTTTATTACCTAAGATGGGAGAATAACATATTTTCTCCTTAAGCAAGAAATATCTATAAAGTTTGTAAAGCAGTATTTTCAGATAATACATCAAAGAGTAGGGAAACATTGTTTTTAGTTTCTTTGTTTAATTGATATATATAATAGATTTTATAATATTCTCCATGAAAAAATGAATTTTTATTAATTCACATCACTTTTCTCATGAAGAGGATAAAATGTAAGCGAGTTATTCTCTGTTCGTATTGGAAAAAAACGATATGCTCTTATTGATTTTTGCAGCATTTTTTCTGATTTTTCTGGCAAGTGTTCTTTTTCTTTCACTACGTTTTGATGATGAGATAAAAAAAGAATGGAAAGTTCAAACCGTGGGTGGTTATAGAAGCCATAAGCGTATGATTGAGTTTAACAAGCTTTATATGCATTATAAAAAAAGAAATATTCTTAAGGCTTTAAGTATCTTATTTGTTCTCCTTATGACATGGAATATTTATGGGCTGACAGGCAATCCAGAAGTGAAAAGTTATTTTTTTAGCGAATTAATGGATAAGGATCCTCAAACTCTTAGTAAGCAAGAAAAGCTTATTCGTTTACAAGTGCTTTTTTTCCGTGCACCTCATGATGGCAAGCTAGCAGATGCGTTAGCGGTAGGGTATCTCGAAGAAAGCCTTTTTCAAGAAGCAGTGAATACTTATTTAGATGCACTTCGTTTGAATGGAGAAACAGCTCCAAGGCTTGTAGGATACGGTTTAGCATTGGTTGGTTATGAAGGGGGAGTGATAACGCAAGAAGCGCAAAATGCTTTTCAAAAAGCAGCAGATTTAGCGCCAACAGATTTTTATCCACGTTTATTGTTGGCTGATGCATTGCATCAAGCAGGAAAAACTGCGCAGGCAGTGCAATTTTTACAAAGCTTTCTTGACACAATGCCTGAAAATTTTTCAGGACAATCACGTGTTAAAAAAATGATAATTCAGTTACGTGATTTATCGAGTGAGCATACAAAGAAAAGAAATCTTGCACCTATGTAGAAGATGTGCAAAGCTTTTAAAAAATAAAATATTGATACTTAATTATAACGTAAATTTTTTCGCAGAGTGTCTATGAACAGTCAATCTTTAAAGAATTCTGCCTCATGGAAGGTTATTTTAGAGCAGCGAAAAAAAAAGCGCTTACTGATCATATTATTATGTTGTTTGGTTATGACAATTGCAGCAAGTCTCATAGTGTATGCAATGCGTCATGCGGTCAGTTTTTTTAGAATGCCCTCTGAAATTACAAGAGAAGATATTTTAACGGAGCGCCCTTTGCGTTTGGGTGGCTTTGTTGAAAAGGGAACTGTTCAATATGTTGGAGAGAGAGGCGTTGTTTTTTTTGTAACGGATAACAAAAAACATGAAAAAGTAGTTTTCAATGGTGCCTTACCGGATCTTTTTCGTGAAGGTCAGGGGGTGATCGTAGAAGGGCATTTCGATAAACAGGGCTTTTTTATAGGGATGCGTATTTTAGCAAAACATGATGAAACTTATATGCCTAAAGAAACAGCTGATCGTTTGAAAAAACATTACATTATGGAGAAATAATTCGATTGTGCTTGTCGAACTGGGTCATATTTTTTTAGCTGCAGCATTTTCAGTAAGCTTATTAGGGGCATTTTTACCTGCTTTAGGTTTTTGGTGGAGAGAGCGTTTGTTAATGCAAACAGTTGTTCCTCTAACATATATCACTTTTACATTACTGCTTTTATCTTTTTTAGTGATAATTTATGCTTATGTCGTATCTGATTTTTCTGTTTTGAACGTTGTTGAGAATTCTCATTCAGAAAAACCGATGCTCTATAAAATTACAGGTGTTTGGGGCAACCACGAAGGCTCTATGTTGTTATGGGTTTTAAGTCTTGCTTTTTTTAGCGCATTGATGGCTTTTTTTAGCCAACATTTGCCAGAAGATTTTAAGACGCTTGTTTTAATTTGCCAAAGTTGGATTACAACTGCTTTTCTTTTATTTATTCTTTTTGTATCCAATCCATTTTTACGCGTAAATCCACCAGCATTGCAGGGAAATGGTCTCAATCCTCTTTTACAAGATATCGCATTAGCAATTCATCCACCGCTACTTTATTTAGGTTATGTCGGTTTTTCACTTTGTTTTTCTTTTGCCGTTGCGGCATTGATTATGGGACATGTTGATAGAATTTGGGCGCGTGGGATTCGTCCGTGGCTTTTACTTTCTTGGTGTTTTTTGACATTGGGTATTATGGTTGGCTCTTATTGGGCTTATTATGAGCTAGGATGGGGGGGGTATTGGTTTTGGGATCCTGTTGAAAATGTTTCGTTTATGTCGTGGCTTTCAGGAACGGCTCTTTTACATTCTGCTCTTGTTCTCGAAAAACGAGAAATATTGAAAAGTTGGACTCTGTTTTTAGCGCTTCTTACTTTTTCCCTTTCTCTGATGGGAACTTTTCTTGTGCGTTCTGGGCTTTTAGTTTCTGTTCATAGTTTTGCTGTTGATCCAGCACGCGGGCAAGCAATTCTTGCTCTTTTATTTTTTTTTACGGGAGCTGCTTTTCTTCTTTTTGCTTTGCGTACCCCTATTTTAAAAACAGAAAGATTTTTTCAACCAATTTCACGTGAAGGGTTTATTGTTTTAAATAACTTGTTACTGACAACAATAACAGCAACAGTATTGATTGGTACGCTTTATCCTTATTTTATTGAGATATTAACAGGGCAAAAAATTTCTGTAGGGGCTGCTTTTTTTAACCTTACCTGTGGACCGCTAATGGTTTTGCTGTTGTTGTTTGTTCCGTTTGGGACAATGGTGGCATGGAAACGCGGTGATTTTCTTGCAGTTTTTGAACGGTTGTGGTTTGTTTTTGTATTGGTTGGTATCGTCTGTTTTATAATATTTTATGCGACATCTGTGCGTGATATTTTTGCAGTTTTAGGGATTGGGCTTTCAGCGTTTGTTTTTTTAGGCAGTTTAGCGGATCTATGGGGAAAGAGTGGATATGGTAAGAGAGCTTTTTCAGTACGCGTTAAGAGATTTCTTGGATTGCCATGGTCTACTTTTGGTGCAGCAATAGCACATATGGGATTAGGCGTTACATTATTTGGTATTGTTTGCGTGGCAAGTTTTGGGCAAGAACGTATTTTAATCATGAACGTAGGGGATAGGGTGACGATAGCGGATAAAACGCTTCATTTTGATGCAGTGTATGATGGTGTTGGTTCGAATTATTCGACAATGGAGTTTTATTTTAAAATATATGAAAATAAAAACATTGTAGGTAATGTAACAGCCTCAAAGCGATTTTATTCAAGCCAAAATACATCAACAACAGAAGTTGGTCTTAAAAATCATGGCTTATCACAGCTATATATTGTACCGGGACATATTGATAATCGGGGTCTCGTTGTGCACGTATGGTGGAAGCCTTATGTAATATGTATTTGGTTAGGGGCATTCATGATGGCTATGGGGGGATGTCTTTCTCTTCTGGGGTATTGGTTTCGCATTGGCATGTACAATAGGGTAGTGCTTGCTTTAAATTTTTGGAAAAGACATTGAGATGAAAAAAATTCTTTGGATTGTATTTTTTTTAATTGCAACATTTCCTTTTCGATTAGCAATAGCAGTAGAGCCGGATGAGATTTTAAAGGATAAGATTCTTGAAGCGCGAGCACGCCATATTTCATCGCATTTACGTTGTCCGGTTTGTCAAAATCAATCAATTGATGATTCAGATGCTGCTTTAGCACGTGATTTACGGCTTTTAATTCGGGAAAGGCTAAAAATGGGCTATAGTAATCAGCAAGTCACTGACTTTCTTGTTGAGCGATATGGTGAATTTATTCTCTTGAAACCACCATTGAATAAGATAACTTGGTTTTTATGGTTCTCGCCTTTGATCATTATTATCATTGGCGTAAGTATCATATTTTTCCACTTCAAACGGAATAATCATGCGTTATGTGAATGAAAAAGAACAGTCAAAAATGTCATTGCATTAAAAAAATGTTACATAAAAGAAAAAATCAGATCATCTGCAATGAGCAGACAATCTTATTGTAATTATATTAGGGAATACTGAAACCTTACAAAACTTTAATAATTTAGACAGAAAATGGTAAGGTCTGGTATTTTATAAGTGATCGGAATTGAAATAAAGGTATGATTGAATAGGAGCATAGAATAAATGGTTAAAAAGGCTTTCTTTAAAACATTTGTCGCAGTGAGTTTTTCTGCGATATTGGAAAGTGCACTGTTTTTTAGTGGATGTACATCAAGCTTGTGGATGACAAAGGCTCATGCAAGTTCTGTATTTACTTCGTTAATGCAACAACAGGGATTTGCCGATATTGTTGCTCAAGTGAAACCAGCCGTTGTGGCAGTACAAGTAAAGAGCAATAAAAAGAAAGAAGATAGGTTCTTTAGCAACTTTTTTAGTGGTCCAGGACTTGATCAATTACCAGATCAGCATCCTTTAAAAAGATTTTTTAAAGAGTTTTATGATTTTGATAAACCTAAAAATAAATTTCCGCACCAATCGCAGAGACTCCGTCCTGTTGCTTTTGGATCGGGTTTTTTTATTTCATCTGATGGTTACATTGTGACCAATGATCATGTGATTTCTGACGGAACAAGTTATACTGTTGTTCTTGATGATGGTACAGAATTGAACGCAAAGCTCATTGGGAAAGACCCAAAAACCGACCTTGCCGTATTAAAAGTGAATGATAAAAGAAAATTTTCTTATGTTGATTTTGGTGATGATTCAAAGCTTCGTGTTGGGGATTGGGTTGTTGCCATTGGGAATCCATTTGGTCTTGGTGGAACTGTGACAGCAGGTATTGTTTCTGCACGTGGACGTGATATTGGCACTGGTGTGTACGATGATTTTATTCAGATTGATGCTGCTGTTAATAGAGGAAACTCTGGTGGTCCAACGTTTGATCTTAATGGAAAGGTTGTTGGGGTTAATACAGCAATTTTTTCTCCTTCTGGAGGAAATGTTGGGATTGCTTTTGCTATTCCAGCAGCGACTGTAAAACAGGTTGTACAACAACTTATTGAAAAAGGTTCAGTTCAACGTGGTTGGTTAGGTGTTCAGATTCAGCCGGTAACAAAGGAGATTTCCGATTCAATAGGATTGAAAGAAGCCAAAGGTGCTTTGGTTACTGATCCGTTAAAAGGACCGGCAGAAAAGGCTGGTATTAAAGCGGGTGATGTAATTATTTCAGTGAATAATGAAAAAGTTGCTGATGCGCGTGAGCTGGCGAAACGTATTGCAAATATTAAACCAGGAGAAATGGTAACCATAGGGATTTGGAGATCAGGTAAGGAGGAGAGTATAAAGGTTAAACTCGCTTCAATGTCTGAAGACGAAAGTAAGAAAGAGACTTCAAAATATTCAAATGGACAGAGTGATTTAGATGAAACATTGGAAGATTATGGTTTGATTGTTATGCCTTCTGATGATGGTGTAGGGGTTGTCGTAACGGATGTCGATACCGATTCAGATGCTGCAGATAAAGGGATACGCCCTGGTGATATCATTGTGACAGTAAATAATAAACCAGTTAAACGAGTCTCTGATATTATTAACACAATCAAAAATGCTCAGCAGTTAGGACGAAAGGCTATACTCTTACAAGTGCGAACAAATGATCAAAATCGTTTTGTTGCTCTTCCAATTTTCAAAAAATAAGGCTTTAGTTGTAGGACAAATGTTTATTAAACATTTGTCCTACAACATAATAAAATAATGGAGATACGTTTTATGAAGATACTCGTTATTGAAGATGATCATGAGACGGGGCATTATCTCGAAAAAGCATTTTGGGAAGTAGGGCATTCTGTTGATGTTGCTTATGATGGAGATACGGGATACGCTTTAGCAACCACGGAAAATTATGACGTTATGGTTGTTGACCGAATGCTTTTGCATCGTGATGGTCTTTCTATTATTGCTGAATTGCGCGCTAAAGGCAATGAAACACCGGTTCTTATTCTGTCTGCTTTAGGGCAAGTTAATGATCGTGTAACGGGGCTGCGTGCAGGGGGAGATGATTATTTAACAAAGCCTTATGCTTTTTCTGAACTTCTTGCGCGTGTTGAAGTTTTACAACGGCGGAAAAATCCTAAAGAAGCAGAAACTGTTTACTGTGTAGGTAATCTTGAGCTTGATCGGTTAGCACATACGGTAAAACGAGGTGATAGAAACATTCTATTGCAACCACGAGAGTTTCGTTTACTTGAATATTTGATGCGTTATGCGGGGCAGGTTGTTACACGCACTATGCTTTTGGAAAACGTTTGGAATTACCATTTTGATCCACAAACGAATGTCATTGATGTCCATATCTCTCGTTTGAGAGCCAAAATTGAAAAAGATTTTGATGTTCCCCTTCTCCATACAGTGCGTGGAGCTGGATATATGCTGAAAGTACCAGATAACAAAGCATGAATCGTTTGATTAATATAATGCGCACGACGGCGCTAAGGCTTTCAGCACTTTACATTTTATTGTTTGGATTGGTGGCAACAGGACTTTCTATTTATATGACGGCATTTTCTGCTTCATTGTTAACAGAGCAAACTGAACAGGCTTTACATGAAGAATTAAAGTATATTGAAAATGCTTATAATTATGGGGGATTATCCTTATTAATGCGCACTATTGATTATCGTTCAAGACAACCAGGAGCATTTCTTTATCTTGTTACAGATTCTATGGGGCGTATTTTAGCTGGAAATGTAGCACGTATTGAATTAGGTCTTTTGAATCAGAGTGGTTTTATTTCTACCTCTTTTTTGTATTCCCGTTTTGGAGAACATGGCAAAACAAGTGAACATCGCGCTTTGGCGGTTATTGTTGATTTACCTAATGCTATGAAGATTCTTATAGGACGTGATTTGGATGAGCCAGAACGTTTTGCTGTTGTTATTCGCAAAGCTGTGATCATTGCACTTGCTGCAATGGTTGGAGGCGCTTTACTCATATGGTTTTTTGTTGGCAGAAGAGCTTTACAAAGGATTGATCATGTAACGGCTGCATCACAGCGCTTGATGGATGGTGATTTCAGTGGGCGTTTACCTGTTTCTGGAGTAGGGGATGAGTTTGATCGATTGTCAAGCAATCTTAATGTTATGTTAGACCGCATTGAAGAGTTAAATATTGGTTTACGTCAAGTATCAGATAATATTGCTCATGATCTGAAAACGCCGTTAACGCGTCTTAGAAATCGCGCTGAAGAAGCGCTTTCAGGAAATAAGACAAAGCTTGAATATCGTCAGGTCCTTGATAGGGTTATTGCAGAATCAGATCAACTTATTTGTACGTTCAATGCGATTTTAATGATTTCACGTATTGAGGCCAGCAGTGCAATTGAACATCTTGAAATGATTAATATGAAACTGATCCTTGAGGATGCTGTTGAGCTTTACGAACCTTTTGCTGAAGAGTCAGGTGTTTTACTTCAGTTGGGAGATATATTTGATAAAGAGCTAAAATTGAATCGTGAGCTTGTTGCGCAATCAATTTTTAATCTTATAGATAATGCAATTAAATATGCGCCTAAAGGTGGAAGGCAAGCGAAGGTTTGCTTATCAATGGAATATCGTGATGAACATTTATTAGTTGTTGTGAGCGATAATGGACCAGGAATAGCAGAGGATAAACGTGAAAAAGTGACAGAGCGATTTGTTCGTCTTGAAGAAAGCCGCACACAACCTGGGTTTGGGATTGGTTTAAGTATAGCAAAAGCGGTTATGAAGCTTCACGGGGGTGAATTGTTACTTGAAAATGCAAATCCAGGGCTTAGGGCTGTTTTGTTATTTCCTTAAAGATATTTTTCTTCACTTTTCACTTTTCATACGTAACAACTATTTTAAAAGTATAAAGCAATAGAAAGGAAAGCAAAATGCTTTTCAAGGGAGCACAGATGAAACAAGCTTTTTTTAAAACACAGCTTCTCCCTTTATGTCCTCTCGATAAAAGTGGTTCCCAATGGTTAAAAGACATGGAAGAACAAGCAAGGAAAGAAGGTTTAGAATCGCTTGTTTCCATCATTTCAGAGAGTGGAACGCAGATTGATTTTATCAGTTCGGTTATGACCTTATCTCCTTTTTTGCGTGAGGTTTTAATTGCCAACCCATCATATCTTAGTGCTTTATTAAATGTTGATATAGAAACAAGGCTGAGCGAAATTATAGATGATATTACAGCTATTGATAAGGATGAAGCTATAAATGAAACTTCATTGATGGCTGCTTTAAGGCGCAAAAAACGAGAAGCGCATGTTCTTATTGCTTTAGCTGATTTGGGTGGTGTTTTTACTTACGAAGTTTCATGTGCTTGGTTGACACGTTTGGGCGAAGCAGCATTAAGTGTAGCACTACGTTTTCTATTAAGAGAAGCGCATGATCATGGTAAGATCAATTTATTAAGCCGTGAGAATCCAGAAAAAGACTGTGGTTTAATTATTTTAGGGATGGGAAAGTTAGGAGCAGGGGAACTTAATTATTCTTCTGATATTGATCTTATTGTTTTCATTGATGAAACATCACCTCATATTGGTAATCTTTCTGAAAGTGTTGACGTATTTTCTAAAATGGTACGCCGATTAATCCGTATCATTCAAGAACGCACTGCGGAAGGATATGTTTTTCGTCTTGATTTTCGTCTTCGTCCAGATCCAGGTTCAACCCCTTTGGCCTTACCAGTAAGGACTGCATTGCGTTATTACGAAGGGCGTGGGCAAAATTGGGAACGAGCAGCCATGATTAAAGCACGTCCAGTTGCTGGTGATAAGAGGGCAGGTTTTAACTTTCTCAAAGAGCTTTTTCCCTATGTGTGGCGGAAATATTTAGATTATGCTGCTATTGCTGATATTCATTCGATCAAACGTCAAATTCATGCGCATAAAAATTACGGTCAAATTGCAGCTTATGGGCATAATATAAAGTTAGGTCGTGGTGGTATTCGTGAGATTGAGTTTTTTGTTCAGACACAGCAGCTCATTGCTGGTGGACGTTTTCCTCAATTACGTGGACGTCAGACAGTTGCAATGTTAGCAGAACTTCACACGCTTGGTTGGATCAGTGAGAAAACGAGAAATAGCCTTATAAAAAGTTATGCTTTTCTTCGAAATGTGGAACATCGTATTCAAATGCTTTTCGATGAACAAACACATCTTCTTCCAAATGATACTGCTCAATTCACAAGTGTTGCCTATTTAATGGGTTATCAAGACAGTAGCAGTTTTATCCGTGATTTATTAAAAACACTTCAGGTTGTTGAAAAACATTATGCAGCACTGTTTGAGAATGAGCAAGAACTTGGTTTAGAAATTGGTAATTTAGTTTTTACCGGTGAAGAAGATGATCCGGAGACATTAATAACGTTAAGCCGTTTAGGCTTCGAAAGAGCAAGTGATATTTGTCGTATTATGCGCACGCTCCATTTTGGTCGTTATAAAGCAACGCAATCAGCCGAAGCACGCGAGAGATTAACGGAATTAACACCAGCTCTTTTGAAAGCTTTTGGTGGGACAAAACGAGCTGATGAGGCGATGTTGCGTTTTGATGGTTTTTTACAGGGCTTACCTTCAGGAATTCAGCTTTTTAGTCTTTTGCAGTCTAATCCCTCTCTTTTGGATATGCTTGTCCTTATTATGGGTGCTGCTCCACGTCTTGCAGAAATTATTACACGCAGATCCCATGTTTTTGATGGAATGTTAGATCCGAATATTCTTTCAGAATTACCGACCAAAACGTACTTAGAAAAACGGCTTGAATATTTTCTTGAAAATGTTCTTTCTTATGAGGAAATTCTTGACCATTTAAGGATTTTTGCAGATGAACAACGTTTTTTGATTGGTATTCGAATTTTAAACGGTACAATTACAGGAGAAAGAGCGGGTTTTGCTTTTACTGCGCTTGCTGATCTTATGATTACAAAAACATTTGCTACCGTTCAAGAGGAATTTTCTCGTCTTCATGGTCGTATTAAAGGGGGGCGTGTTGGCATATTGGGTATGGGGAAGCTTGGAAGTCGCGAATTAACAGCAGATTCCGATGTTGACCTCGTTTTGCTTTATGAACACGATGATGATGCAGAAATATCTGATGGAGAAAAGCCTCTTTATATCTCTCAATATTATACGCGTTTAGCACAACGCCTCGTTTCTGCTTTATCCACTCTTACAAGCCAAGGTATTCTTTATGTCGTTGATTTAAGGTTACGGCCATTAGGCAATAAAGGACCTATTGCTGTTTCTTTTCCATTTTTTAAAAAGTATTATCGCCAAGAAGCATGGATATGGGAATATCTTGCTTTAACAAGGGCTCGAGGCATTGCAGGAGACCCTGATTTTTTACAAAAACTAGAAAATGAAGTGTGTGCAATTATTGCTATTTCTCGTGATAAGAAGGAAGTTGCAAAAGAAGTATGTGAAATGCGTGCCTTGATTGCAAAAGAAAAGCCGCCAAAAAATCAATGGGATTTAAAAACGATGTCTGGTGGCATTATGGATTTGGAGTTTATTGCTCAATTTTCTCTTATTACGCATGTCATGGAGTTTCAAATTGGAGCGACGACAGCGGATATTTTAGATCACTTACCAAACAGTTTTCTTAATCAGTCATGTATTGCTGATTTACATTATGCCTATCGTCTTTATACAAATTTGAGTCAAATTATACGGCTTTGCTTAAATGATTCTCTTGATCCCAATGACATGCCACCTGGATTAAGTGATCTTTTGTTGAATAGTGTTGGGGAACCTGATTTGCTTCGTGTGGAAAAATTAATTGCAGAAACTGGGCAATTGGTCTGTTCAGTTTTTACAAAAATCATGAAATATTAAAATAATTCTATAAGAATAAATAAAAATTATTAATTCCATTTTTATATATTAATTTTTGTCTTTCATTTCATAGACGCTTGAGAGGGTTAGAGTGAAGTTCTCTACTGTTTTTTCAAGTGTGATGAAAAAATTCTCCATTCTAGGTATCATTCTTTATACAAAAAGCGATGAGTGATTAATTTAGTGAATCATATTTTTTATGAGCGTTATCTCATTTTTTCAAAAAATTGACATTATAATTATTTATATAATTTCAGATAATAATGATCAATATGAAGCTATAAAAGATGCTATAGATTAATAGCTTCTGGAAATTATAAATAATATTTAAGCTTTATTTAAAATTAATTTTAATTTTTTAACTGTGTCATTTTTGCTATAGATTTTTTCAAAAAATTGTGAAACGATTTACCATTATTTATGTATCACATTAGCTTTTAGGGGAGCAATTATGATTACAAAGTATTTAGCCTCAACATCTATATTTTCTTTAATTTCAATTTCTGTAGTACAGGCGTCGGATATCGTTATTCCTGAACAACCTGTTCCTGTTATTCCAGCACCTGCTTTGTCTTGGACAGGATTTTATCTTGGAGGACAGATTGGTAACTTTTCAGGTAAAACAACTGCAAGTTATTTAAAACATGAGACAGGGATATGGAATCCAATTGGAAAGGAGAATTTACCTAAACTTTCTGGTTTTATCGGGGGAGTTTATGCAGGTTCCAATATTGATATCGATAATAGTTTTATTATAGGTATTGATACAGATATTATGTGGTTTGGTAAAAAGGATTCTAAAGATGTCAATCTACCGAAAAAAAGTCCAACTGAAGAAACACCAAAACTTGTAGAAAAAACAAGTCTAACAAGAGATTTGCATGAGGAGGATTCGACAACACCTATTAAAGCTGTACGTCATACTTTAAAACAAAAATGGGCTGGTGCTACACGGGTGAGAGTTGGTTTTGCGATTGAGCGTATGATGCCTTATATTTCTGGAGGGATTGCTTATACGCAGCTTCAGAATATTTTTGCGGCAGTAGCTGATAGCAAAAATGGAGAAGTTGATTTTTCTGATTGGTTGCATGATGAAAAAAAGACCATGATTGGTTATACCCTTGGAGGTGGTATTGATTTTGCAATGACTGATAATATTATTGTACGTGCAGAATATCGTTATTCAGATTTTGGCAAAAAGAAGTTCATACAGGATAAATTTGAAATGGGCTACAAGACAAATGATTTTCGTGTGGGTGTAGCTTATAAATTTTAATTTTTTGCATAATTAAACACTTCAAAAGTCTCATTTTCGAATGAGGCTTTTATTTTTCAGATATGTTCTAGTAAATATCCTTTACTCAAAAGAGCTACTATTTTATTCGAACAATACTTTGATTTGTAAACATAAATTACTTTTTGTCATGTTGAGTGAGAGACCCAAGTGTCATAAGATTTTCTCATTTTAAACCTATACCATATTGAACCGATCAAAACCATGTCTTTTGCACGTCAAAAAGAGGGGGCGTCGTGAGATAAAAACATTAAAGAAAGAATAAAAATGCTTCTTATGAACCATTTTAAGTGCTAAAGGCTGTCGCTACATTAGGGGGTGGCAAAGTGTGAGATTTTGATACTAGCTTGCTTTTCCATAAACGTGAAGATGGTGTTGCTAAATGGACTTAACATTACATCATTCATAGGTACCGTCGGGAAATGGGGTTGGGTGCTTTAAAAGATGCTTTTTTAAACCAACATGTGAATTGGCAAGCTAATGGCATTTTATTTTATTTGAAAGATCTTTCATACAATCAACTTTTCTGTTTTGCGGTATCGTAAAATATTTTATTTAATAACAAAAAGCTCGCAAAAAATTCTAAAGAACGTAAAATTACATCCGCAATATAACTCAATAATAAAATAATTATAAAGAGTATTATAAAGTGATTTATAGGAAAAAATAGAGAGAAAATTAGGAATTTATTGAGACATAAAAAACATTATTACCTATGTCTGTTATCGAAATATAATCTATTATTCTCCTAATTTTTTAATGTACGATAATAAATTTTGAGTGAAATAGTAATGGATCATTTCAAATCTATTTACGATAAATCAATCAACATCATTTGTTTATGAATCACAAGTAGGTTGGGTTATTTAAATTATATACTTTAGTTATTATTTGGCTTTTTTAGCCATTGATTTTCAGGTATAGAAGCTGAATGAGCGTCTCTATTATTCTATAAAATATCATCATTGTAATAATATAAGGATTTTACGCATTAGATGCTTTTGGAGGAGTGGATGATGAAATTCAAAGCAGGGTTTATGTGTAGAGCTTTGTGAAGTAAATCACATGCGCAATTAGCAGCTGGAACCCGTGAGACAAGAATCCGAATTATTTATAAATCAGATGTGGTAGAATTTTCGTCCTTTAGAGCGGGAAGGAAGAAAACCGATAAGTTTGTAAAAAGCTAGTCACATAAGTGGGGCAGCAGATGGAACTGTCTGAGAAAAATTGATCTATTGACAGAGAAGGTGAAACTTTATCTTTTAAGGAGAAAAAGGGAAATAAGAATTATGATTTCCAAAGGGATATGAAATAAAAATATTTTTATTTTTTGTTGTTTGGGCAACTATGAAGGTGTTTAAAGATTAATTGTTTCAGTACATGCAATCTCGTTTTTGGGGTTGATAATGCTATAACGTTTTAATTGGCAATGCCATTGATTTTGTAAGCGTTCAATGGAAAATAAATTAAAGCCTGCGGGCGGTTTTTTATCACCAAAAGCTTGTGATGCGGAAGGAACTCCAACAATAGGAATTTTTTTAATTGGTCCTTCAATGTAATTCAATGTGGGTAAATGAGTATGTCCGTGAAGAATAAGCTCACAACCGTGGTATTTGATAACGTCTAGAAAACGTTTTATATCCCGTAGTTTTTTATGCCAAGACGTGGCCTTTGGAAAGGGGGGGTGGTGAATCATGACGACACGAAAAAGGTTGCGCTGTGCTGCTTCCTTTAAAAAGAGCGGTAAAGTTTGCGCTTGCATTTTACCAAAATAGCCAGAAGCTTGAAAAGGCAATGTCGCAATGGCTGAAGAAGCTGCTATGATGGCAACATCTTTGCGAATGCGCATATAAGGAAAGGCACTTTTTTGAGGGATGTCACCTGTAATCCAAGGTTTAAAGAGAGTGCACGCTTTTTGTAAAGCGCCGCGGACATAGGCATCGTGATTTCCAAATGTCAAAGAAATATCTTGAGGTTTTCCTAGGTTAAGTAGCCAACGATGAGCTTGTACAAATTCTTTATCGAGAGCAAGATTTACAAGATCACCAGAGATCACAAGGTGATCAGGTTTTGTTTTGTTCAAGGCATCTATTAAAGTTTCTAGGACATCTGTTGCCATCTGACTCTTACGTTTTTTTTGCCAGTTCAGATAACCGGTAAGACGTTTCCCAGAAAGTTCAAAAAGGGAAGGTTGCGGGAGAGGGGAAAGATGTACATCCGATATATGGGCAAGATAAAACATAAAAGCTCGTAGAGTATTAAAAACGATTTAAAGAATAAACATAAGATAAGTTAGTGCTTAAAGGCAAGAAAGATTGTAAATGAAAATTAGCTTGCAAAAAAGAATGTCTCAAGCGGAATGTTCTAAATAGAATATCCCTAATAAAATATCATTGTGTTATACATTCACATATTTGTAAAAAAACATTTCTCAATGTGTTTGAGCTAATTTCACGACCGGTATTTGATGCTATAATAGAAAGCTTCTGTGAACTATATAGGGCTTACTGTACACTACCATCTCTACGCTTATACAAGGTGCAAATAAAAAACATCATACTATTTTCCCCCAATTTTATGAAAATCCTTGCTTTGTTTTAAGAGGATTCATAAGAGGTATTTCACTCTTTTCTTCGATGTTTTCTATCCATACAGCATCTCTTCTAATAATACGCAAGAGAATGTTTTTTTATTGTTTTAATATGAGGATATTGGAAATAAGGAGAATTCCACTGTATTTTGAGTTATAAATCAATACGTTATATAATTATAAAAGACAAGTAAATACGTAAAAAGATAAGCTGAATTTAAAAACTATTATACGAAATCTCAGACTTTTTAACGGCCTTCATAATACCACATGCTGCTCAACAGTAAAAGGCAAGCAAGCAGTGCAAAAAAACCAGAAAATATCGAAAAATAAAAGGTATTGATTAAACGGGTTTCTGTTGCTTCTTTCAGAACAATTGAATGTGTTGGGGAAGAGGACGGACTTGTTTTTGATTGAATCAGCTTAAATGGAGGAAGATGAATGTTTTCTTTTCCTTCAGGGTGTAAACGTCCGATGTAGCCACCAGTGTGCTTAATAATGGGGGCTAGTTTTTCTTGTGTTGAAATCAAGTCAAACAACTCAAGATTATCGAGCATCCCTACAGAAGAAAGTATTGTTAAACCGCCATTTTTAATGTTAAAAATTCCTGTCTCATCAGTGGTCACAGTTGCAGTAAAAAGGCCTTCTTTCTCTTTGGTCAGAGTAATATTTTCTTTTTTTCCAGAGGGAAAGATTATTTCAGCGGGCTCTGGATGCTCTTTAAGGGTTTGGCGGCGAATTGTTAAATGATGATGGCTGCTGGTCGCACTTAATTTTTCTTCCTCAAGTTCTGGTTCTTTCATGAGCCAATGGGCAATACGACGATAAAGAGCAGCATAAGGACCACCGCCTTCGAAACCTCGTGCCCAAAGCCAACTTTCATCAGAAAGCAACATGCCTACACGTCCTTTATCAACATGCGAGAGAAGTAAAAGTGGTTGTTCATCCGCTCCTTTCATGAGGGCGATTCCGTTATTTATGTTTTGAATAGCAATTTGTCGCAACCATTGCCCCCATTGAGAAGCGGGAAGGTTAAGTGTTGCAAGACCCCTTGTGACAGGATGGCGCTCACCTTCTTTGGTTAATGTGGGGCGAAAAGGTTTTTCAATAATAGTTCCATTGGGCAATGCCGGTAGAATGCTTATTAAAGGTGTTTTCGCAAGTGAGTTTTTTTGGGTAAACTCAGGTCCTGTTACCATCAACAATGCACCCCCCTTTTGTACATATTGGGCGATATAATCATAATAGATTAAGGGGAGAACAGTAGAGTGCTGGTAGCCATCAAGGATGATGAGATCAAAGTTATTAATTTCTTCAACAAAGAGTTTTCTTGTGGGAAAGACCACTAGGGATAATTGGCTTGAGGGCGTATTATCTGCTTTGGTGGGGGGACGCAAAATAGTAAAGTGAACAAGATCAATATTGGAGTCACCTTTCAAAAGGTCTCGCCATGTCCGTTCTCCATTATAAGGAGCACCTGAAATAAGAAGAACGCGTAAATTTTCTCTGATTCCTTCAATAATTGTTATGGCGCGGTTGTTTTCAAAGCTTAGTTCACCTTTGTGTGGATCAGTTATAACTTGGATAATATTTTTTTCAGCATGAGGAAGGGTAATTTCAGTTTGAAAAATCACGCCAGGAGTTACAGAATAATGGCCAATGTCTTGTCCATTGACGCTTAGTGTAATATTTGCTTTCTGTGATATTATTTTTTTGGCGGGGCCTTTATCTTCTACCAAAATGGAGAGCGTTTGTGGTTTGTTGACAAGGGCAAAGCGTGGAGGAGAAATAAACTTGATTTGGCGATCAAATTCATCTGAGTATCCTGTAATCAGGGCATTGAGAGGTGCTTCATGATGAAGGTCTGATAGGTCAGGGATGTCATGCACTTGTCCATCGGTGATAAAAATGGTTCCTGCATAACGAGAGAGCGGTACATCAGATACTGCTTGTGTTAAAGTCTCAAACAAATTCGTTGAGGGCGCATATTGATTATCAGCAAGTTTTCCAGCTTCAATAAAACGTGGTTCAAATTGTGGATAATGCGCCAGTGTTTCGACTAATTGCCTGCGCGCTTCATCACTATCATTTGTACGTGTTCCAAATGATTGGCTTTTGCTGCGGTCAATGACAATGCCTACTGTGCTTTTCAGTGGTTCGCGCTGTTCTTTTATGATCATTGGATTGAGCAAAGCAAGGATAAGGGCGCTTAATGCCATCAGACGAAATAAAGAACCTTGCCGTTGCGTAACAAGACCAACAACGACAAAAAGAATCGATATTCCGCTTAAGAGCAGAATCCAAAAGAGTGGTAAAAAAGGCTGAAAAGTGAAAAATGATATCATTGCCTTCTTTCTCTTTTAAAGCGTTCCAAGAGTGCTGGAACATGCACTTGATCCGCTTTATAGTTTCCTGTAAGCACATAAAGGACAATATTTAAACCTGCACGAAATGCCCATAGACGTTGCATTGGATCATTGGGAACAAGGGGATATTTCCATGCCCCTTTTTCATCAAGTGCCCAAGCCCCAGCAAAGTTATTTGCGGTGATGAGAAGGGAGCTTACGTTATCGCCGTTGGCAAGAGAGTTTTTATTTTTTTTGTTTGTTGATGAGGATTCAACCCATAAAGGTGAACCACGGTAGAGACCAGGAAAATCTGGCATAATATAAAAAGAACGTGCAACAACATGATCTGTTGATGCTGGCTCAATGGATGGAATATTTAACTCTTTTAAGATATCTCGTAATCTTTGCGTTTCTGGAGTAGCGTCTCCTTCAAGATTAAGATTGCTCTTTATCTGATCGCGCGTGTCAAATAAAATTGTTCCCCCATGTTTCATAAAGTTATTTATTTTTTCAAGGCTTTGGGGGGGGGGTATAGGACTCTTAACATCAATTGGCCAGTAAATAAGAGGATAAAAAGAGAGTTCATCTTTATCGAGATCAAGTGCTGTAACAGAGCCAAGGGTAAGCATTGTGCGCTCTGCGATAAATTGACTTAACGCTTCTAGACCACTTTTACTCGTTGTATCAATTTCATGATTATTGGTTATAACATAGGCAAGATGTGTTGCGCCAGCAGCTTGTACACTATCATGATGATTTTCTTTCGTTTGTGCATGAAGAGTTGGATCATATGAAAACAAGGCAATAAGACTTATAAAGGGGACGAGAAACATATTACGCCGTTTCATGAAAGAAAAAATATCTCCCATCCATAAAATGAGAAAATTGTCAAAGGCGAATAATAAGATGGCTAATCCTAAAAGTGGACCGATAAGATTTTTTTCTTTTGTATCGTAAGATAAAGGGCTTTTATTAAGAGAAGTTGGCAATGATGATTGTTTCATCAAGTGCGACGAATGAGTTAAGAGATTGAGTGCATAAAAATTGTTTTTGGCACCATAAAGTCCTGGGGGAGTATGGTAGGAAGGATGGGGTGGATTTTGAGAGTCAAAGATCAAAGGAACAACATCAGAGGGTGGTACTTGTAATTGTCCGTCAACGGCTATAGTTCGCCAAGGGTTTTGTATCACTGTTCTTTTTTCTCTGTGTGTTAGGTTTGTGTTTTCGTTAGAACCTAATGTGATTAATTTTTGCAGCATTTGTGCAAAAAAGCCAGAAAGAGGAAGGTTAGACCATGTTGGGTCAGGAGCAACATGAATGAGAATGAGGGTTCCTTTACCACGTTTTGCTGCGGTAACAAGAGGAGTTCCATCCGAAAGGCTAAGCCACGTTTTTTCAAAAAGATCTGGGGTTGGTTCTGCGAGGATTTGGCGCGAGACAGTAACATCTCCTGGAAAGGGAAGACCAAAGAAAAAGCTATTTTTTGCAAAAGGGGCAAGCTTTTGTGGTTTTGTCCAAGACATAATACTTCCAAGGGAACGTTGACCTGGGCGCAGTGGTATCGGAAGAAGGTTATCGTAATGTTCTGCGCTACTGAGTTTTTCTCCTGCAAAGCGGATGAGTGTTCCCCCTTTATTCACAAAATCAGAAAGTTTTTTTTCTGCTTTTGGGGGTATGTTAACAATGTCACCCGTAATCAAAACAGATGGATTTTGTTTAAGCAAATGATCAATATCCGTTGAAAGTTCTCTTCCACCGGCTGTTATAAGCTGTGTATGACCTTGTAAGGCTTTGATAATGTAATAAAATGGAGCAAGTAAAGGCTGTGCCATTTCATTGGTATCGGGTGAGAGAAGAGCAACACGGCTTATCCTGTTATGGCTATCTACCAAGAAGGTTGCAGCAGCATGGTTTTGATTGTTTATTTTTATCCAAGCGATATCATTGCGTAGTTCAAGTGGTACATTAAAAGGAACAAGTGCTGTTGTTTCTCCTTCAGAGAAATTGTTCGTAAATTGACCGAGAAGTTGATTATTTGAATCGTAAAGGCTGAGTATAGCGGGAGTATTACTGTGTGTTGTTGAGCGGATAATACGCGCGCCCATGTTTCCATTGTTATTTTCTATGGATGTTATGCCGGTTAAATCGGAAATATCAGTCAAATACCACAAGAAGTTTCTAGGTTTTAATTCTTCAAGAAGAGCAAAAGCTTGCTCATCTTCATTTGTTTGTAATCCATCACTTAAATAAGCAATATCAAGAGGTTTTCCTTTGGTTCTTTCGCTGAGTTTTTTGAAGGCATGCACACGGTTGACAGGCCAAGGACGCGGTTGCAAATGCATTAAATGCTGTTTTATAATCTTGGCTGGTTGGGGCTCTATATTGGAGATATCATGTTCAGCCGTTGCAACAAGATAAATATTTTTTTGCTGTTTTTCTGCCTGTGCAAGGAGCATTTCAGCGATAGAGATGCGCTGTTTCCATTCTTTTACAGAAACCCAACCATTATCAATAATGAGTGCAAGGGGTTGAGATCCGGAAAAGCTTATTGGTTTTTGATTCCAAGTGGGCCGTGCTAGAGCTATGATAACAAGTGCCGCTATGGTTAAACGCAACAAGAGCAACCACCAAGGTGTATGTTTTGCTGTTTCTTGTTGATGAGTTGGTTTGGGTAAGAAGCGAAAAGGGGGAAAAAGCTCTTTACGCGGAGATGGAGGAGTTATCCGCAACAGCCACCAAATGACCGGTAGGAACAAAAGCCCTAGTAACAGAAAGGGAGCAGCAAAACTCAAAGTGCCCTCCTTTTTTGCAATGGAGAGTCGCTCATTGTATTTGCAAGATGAAAAATGGTCTCTGTTAAAGGTTGATCTGTTGTACTAACGTGATAAGACCATCCTTGGCGTGCGCAAAAATTTACCAATTCTTGTCGCCTTGCGTGATATAGTTTACAATAGCTCTTACGAAGATCTTCTGCTTTAGTGGAAACATGTTTCTCTTTCGTTTCAGGATCCAAAAATTCTGTGTGACCTGTGTAGGGAAAGCTTTCTTCTGCGGGATCAGAAATTTCAATTAAATGCGCTGTCACTTGTTTTGTAGTTAAAACGGTTAAATATTGGATGATTTTTTCAGGATAGTCGAGAAAATCACTCATTATAATGACATGTGAAAAGCGTGTAATCGTTGAAAAATCCGGAAATAAATTTTCATCTGAATGATTTTCTAAAGCAAAGGCTATGCGTTCTACGACATTGGATGTCATTGTGGGGGACATTAAGTTAGGAATAGCAATATGTTCGCCACTGCGTGCAAGAAGGGATGCCAAGGTAAGGGTAAGAAGAGTGGCATGATTACCTTTAGAGATTTTAGAAAAGCGGGAACAGTAATGCATTGATGCGCTCTGATCAGGACAAAGCCAAACGGTTTGTGTCATTTGCCATTCGTGTTCACGGAGATACGTATTTTCATCACGCGCTGAGCGACGCCAATCAATGCGGGTAATGGATTCTCCTTCCATATAGGGACGAAATTGCCAAAAGTTTTCCCCATTACCGCTTTTACGTTGTCTATGCCACCCGGTTATCAATGTATTAGCGATATGACGCGCTTGTAAAAGGAAATATGGCATTTTGCCAGTATCCTTATGCAGTTCATTTGCCAGCGACAATGGAGGCTTTTGTAAAACTTTTTTGCCAAGTGCCATTCAAAGAGCATCTTTCACAAGGTTATTGATAATATCTTTTACGGTTATATCTTCAGCACGGGCAGAAAAATTAAGAGCCATGCGGTGTTGTAATACAGGATAGGCCAATGCTTCAACATCATCAAGTGAAGGGGCTAAGCGTCCATAATAAAGAGCACGGGCGCGAACACAAAGTGAAAGGGCTTGTGATGCCCGTGGACCAGGTCCCCAAGAAACATAAGTATTAGCAAGGCTATTGTCTTTATGAGGGCGAGATGAGCGGACAATTTTTAAAATAGCTTCGATCACACTTTCTGAAAGAGGCATTTTGCGAACGATATTTTGAATTTTTTGCAATTTTTTGCCGGATAAAATTGGTTTTGCATTTGATTTTTTTTCTTTTGTTGTTTCTAAAATAATCCGTCGCTCTGTTGTGAGGTCAGGATAGTCAATATCGATTTGCATCAAAAAGCGATCCAGTTGTGCTTCAGGAAGTGGATAGGTCCCTTCTTGTTCAAGAGGATTTTGCGTTGCAAGAACATGAAAAGGTTGTGGCAAATCATAACGGTTACCTGCAACAGTAACATGATATTCTTGCATAGCTTGTAAAAGGGCTGACTGTGTCCGTGGGGAAGCACGATTGATTTCATCGGCCATGAGAAGTTGCGTAAAAATAGGACCTTGAATGTACCGAAAAGAACGTTTACCGTCTTTATCGGAATCCATAATTTCAGAACCAATAATATCCGATGGCATTAAGTCAGGAGTGAATTGGATGCGTTTTTCATCAAGCCCTAAGACTGTTCCCAATGTTTCAACAAGACGTGTTTTTGCAAGTCCTGGAGCACCGACAAGAAGGGCGTGACCACCAGCAAAAATAGCGATTAAAGCATATTCGATTACCTGATTTTGCCCAAAAATAACTTTGTCAATTTCTTTTTGTAAAATATCCAATTCTTTGTGTGCCGTATCAATATCATCAATAATGACTTGAGCTTCATGATTGATATTGACCTTTTTTATAGAATTGGATGATGGATCATGTTGACTCATATTTCTTCCTTAAGGCGTTTGTCGCAAAAATGGTAATTTTCTCTGCATGATAATGGATATCTTATTGTTTGTAACAGAAAATGAGAAGAAATGAAGTATCATATGCCGTTTTTTTTCATATTCGTATAGAAGAGAAAAGTTTCTTTGGAAGAATAGACGTGCTTTATAAGGGATGTCTTAAAAAATTTGTTTTATGAAGAGAGTTTTTTAAAGCAATGAAGACAACTTTTTTGAAAGGTTAAAGGGTGAATATAAGACAGAACTTCAAACAGGTTGCGTGGTTACAACAAAGTGATATCCAAACACTTCTTCGTGTTTTGTCTGTGGAGGGGGAAGAGGCGCGTATTGTAGGGGGAGCAGTGCGCAATCAACTGCTAGGGCAGCCTATTAGTGATATTGATATTGCAACAACCTGTTTGCCGCAACAGGTTATTGCACGTGTAGAAGAAGCAGGATTTAAAGCTATTCCTACAGGGATTGCTTTTGGTACAATAACAGTAGTTGCTCATTCATGTTCTTATGAGGTTACAACGCTTCGCTGCGATATTGAAACAGATGGTCGTCATGCAAAAGTGGCATTTGGTCGTGATTGGAAAAAAGATGCTGAACGGCGAGATTTTACGATAAATGCGCTTTATTGTGATGCTGCTGGCAACCTTTATGATGATGTGGGAGGTTTGAGTGATATTGTTAGCCGAACAGTTCGTTTTATTGGGGTTGCAGAAGATCGTATTTGCGAAGATTATTTGCGTATTTTACGGTTTTTTCGCTTTTTTGCGTGGTATGGAGCAGGGCGACCTGATGTGCAAGGATTGAAGGCATGTGTTCGTTTAAAACATGGTTTAAAAAAACTTTCTTCTGAACGTATTTGGGCAGAAATGAAAAAGCTTCTTGCGGCGTTTGATCCAACGCGTGCTCTTTTATGGATGCGACAAAGCAGAATTTTGGCACTCATTTTTCCTGAAACAGAACGATGGGGCATTGATGCAATTCACGCATTGGTGAAGACAGAACAGGCTCTTGGTTGGAAAGTTGATCCATTGTTACGGCTAGAAAGCCTTCTTCCTCCTGATCCCATGCGTCTTCATGAAATGGCACAGCGCTTGCGTTTTTCTCTTAAGGAAACAACGCGATTAAAAGAATGGGCGGAGTTAGAAATAATAAACCAAAACTGTTCTGATCATTTTGTGCAAAAACTGATTTATTTTCATGGACGACAGCCAGTTTTAGATCAATTATCGTTGTCTGTCGCTGCATCACATCTTGATCATCTGGAAAAAAGTGATGCTTTGCAAAAAGCAGAGGGTTATGTCAAGCTTTATCAATTTGCCAAAAAATGGCAAATTCCAACTTTTCCCATTAATGGTAACGATTTAATAAAGAAAGGTTTTACGAAAGGTGTACTTTTAGGAAAAAAGCTTAAAGAGCTAGAAATGATATGGATTGAAAGCGGATTTTTAATGGATCGTCATGCACTATTAGAAAAAATTGATTTATAATATTTCTGTTTATAAACTCACTGTTGTTTATATTTTTTAAGTCAACATATTAATTTATAATAATCATTATTCATGTAAAATAAGAGTTCACAATATTGTAAGGTTATTTCAAACCTGTTCATATTACATCAATCAAAGTTATTGCCTTACACGTCACAAGTGAGGCAAAATGATTACAGAGAGGAAAAATGTCTCTTATGAATCATCTCAAAGATAAGGATTCTCGAAAATGAGAACGAATAAAGAGAATAGTGGTAGCGGTTTGCACCTTGTATGACCATAAAGAGGGGGATGTTCACTGGATTTTTACTATGAGGTGATATGAAATGGATGTGATGGGCACTAAGAAATGTTTATTTTAACAGCACTTAATGGTTGGAAAATGATAGGCATTATACGCTCTAACTGTTCTTTATATGTTGTATTATTGTTTTTCGTGATAATTTATGTTTTTATAGATTACAGTTTTTTTCATGATAACCAATTTGGCGTAATGCTTCTCCTGTTGTTATGGCTACGCTCATGGCGAGATTGAGAGAGCGTGCCTGTGGTTGCATGGGAATTTTCAATGTGTAATCGGCCGCTTCATGAACATAATTGGGAACGCCAGCTGTTTCACGACCAAAAAGTAAAACATCATTTCTTTGATAGCATATCTGCGTATAGCATGTTTTTGCTTTTGTACTTAAAAGCAATAGGCGGCGGTTAAAGTGTTTCATGGAGCTTATAAAATGTTGCCAATCAATGTGTCGTTCTAAGGAAGCATATTCGAGATAATCCAATCCTGCGCGTTTGAGATTACGATCCGACAGATTAAAGCCTGCAGGTTCAATAATGTGCACATGTAAACCAAAGCAAGCGCTAAGACGTAAAATCGTTCCAGTATTACCAGCAATATCAGGTTGGAAAAGAGCTATATGAAGTGTCATGTTCTCTGTAATATGATTTTTCTTTCGACTTTGTAAAGAAGCACCACAATTTATTCGAAAAATATGCTTTGAGAAATACATGTTTTTTATGGTTCATTTTTATTCCCTTTAAATTTCAGGGAAAAAGTTATGTATACAGGTCTGTTTGGGATCAGAGAGAAGCTCCCTATTAGGGACTTCTTTTTATTGAGCAATCCATGAAATGAATTGGCTCATTATGTTGAAAAGTGGGATATTTAATGAGGTTAGATCATCAATTTTAATTAAAATCAACAAAATATGCTTTTTATGCAAAAACAGAAGCGAAAAAAATACTCATGCAACCAGTTGGAATTGAGGGAGGGAGAGATGCTGTAAATGTGTTAAAGAAATAACCGATAAGCTCAACTTGTTTACTGAGATATGGTCATAACAAGACTATGTTTCTTTCTTTAGAAGTGTTTATTTACATGCTATCTCTGATTTTCACGGGCGGGGGAGTAATTTTGATTGATTAATATGAATAGGTTTGAAATGAAAAAACCTTACGGTGTTTAGGGATTTCATTCACTCTGTAAAACGATGAATTATCATTATAAAACAGTTTTTTGTATAAACCATACAAATGGCAGGAGTTTTTTACGGGGATGTTTTTATGGTTGAGGTAACGGAGTGATCAAGCATTGTACAATGGGAGAGGGTATGGTAAAAGAATATTTTAGCAAAGTGTCTCTTTAAGTTAAGTCCATGGGTGAGCAAACGAGGCGGGATTTTCTGTTTTTGGTAACAGCTGTTGCAGGAGCAGTTGGAATGGGAGCGGTTGTGTGGCCTTTTATCCGTCAGTTGCGTCCAGATGAAGCTGTTTTGGCATCTTCCTCTGTTGAGGTTGATCTTTCTGGTATTGAAGAGGGGATGTCAGTAACGGTAAAGTGGCGAGGACAGCCTGTTGTTATTCGAAATCGTACGGCAAAAGAAATTGCTGATGCGCGCGCTACTGAATTGAGACTTCTAAAAGATCGTCAAGCGCGCAATCCTAATCTTGAAGGTGAAAAGGAAGCAACAGATTTTGCGCGTTCAGCAGGTAAAGGACGTGAAAATTGGCTTATTGTTATTAATCTTTGTACGCATCTAGGCTGTGTAACACTTGGGCAATCGGGTAAATTTGGAGGATGGTTGTGCCCCTGTCATGGGTCTGTTTATGATACTGCTGGAAGAGTGCGGTCAGGTCCAGCTAACTATAATTTGACTATTCCACCTTACCAATTTCTTTCTGATACTTTGCTCAAAATAGGATAAAGTCATGATAAGGTTTCCTCCTTATTGTCCTAAAAGTGCTCTTGCCCGTTGGTTTGATAAGCGTTTTCCTCTTCCTCGTTTTTTTTATAATGCATTTGTGATTTTTCCTGTTCCGCGTAATCTTAATTACTTTTACACATTTGGCGGTATTTTAACCATTATGCTTTTATCACAGCTCTTGACTGGTATTGTCTTGGCTATGCATTATGTTCCGGATATTCATTTGGCTTTTGAAACTAGTGAACGATTTCGGCGTGAAGGGCAGTTTGGTTGGCTTTTTCGTCCATGGCATTGTGTAGGCTCTTCGTTTTTTTTTATTGCTGTTTATATCCATTTAGCACGTGGACTTTATTATGGTTCTTATAAAAATATGCGAGAAATGGTATGGGTTACAGGTATTTTTATTTATATCATCATGATGGCAATAGCATTTTTGGGTTATGTGCTTGTTTGGGGGATGATGTCTATTTCAGCGGCTTCAGTGATTGCAGGGCTTTTAAAAACGATACCTTTGGTGGGGACATGGTTGCATGAGACACTTCTGGGTGGTTATGTCGTAGGACAACCAACGTTGAATCGTTTTTATGTTTTCCATTATGTTTTATCATTTGTTTTGCTTCTTTTTGTGGGGCTGCATATTTGGGCAATTCATTGTGTTGGGCAAGGCAATCCAACAGGTCTTGCTATACAATCAGATAAGGAAACGGTTCCATTTTCGCCTTATGCGCTTATCAAAGATATTCTTGCTATTACTGTTTTTCTCATCTTCTTTGCCTGGTTTTTGTTTTATATGCCCGATTATATGGGGCAGGCTGAAAATTATAGTGTAGCAGATCCTTTAAAGGCACCTCTTCGTGTGGTTCCAGAATGGTATTTTTTGCCTTTTTATGCGATGCTTCGTGCTATAACTTTTGATATCGGTATTTTCTCTTCAAACTTTGTTGGCTTTGTTTTATTCGTCAGTTCGATTTGCGTTTTAATTTTTGTGCCATGGTTAGACCGCTCTAAAATATGTTCAGCAAGATATCGACCTATTTATAAAATTTTCTTTTGGGCGTTGGTTATTGATGTCGTTTTTCTTGGTTGGTTGGGGTCAAGAGAAATAAGTGACAAAATTCTTTTATGGACACAATTGGCTACGGTTTATTATTTTATATTTTTTTTGGTTATTTTGCCGATTTTGCCAGCGTTTGAAAAAAATTGTTCTCTTCCTTCTTCAATTATGCAAGATTTAAAACAGAAAAAAAAGAGACTATGGTAAATGTTTTTGTTGGGTTGGTTGTTATTGTTGCTATGAGTTTTTCTGCTCAGAGTTTAGCGAGTGATGCCTCTGATCAGGAAGAGGGATTTATTTCCTTTCCTTTACAGATTCCTAAAAAACAAGAATGGAGTTTTTCAGGTCCATTTGGGCTTTATGATAAGGCGCAATTGAGGCGTGGATTAAAGGTTTATAAACAAGTTTGTTCCAGCTGCCATGGGCTAAAATATGTGGCTTTTCGTAATTTAAAAGATCTTGGGTATGATCAAGAACAGATAAAAGCTTTGGCGGGGCAATATGAAGTGTGCGATGGTCCTAATCGAGAAGGAAAATTTTTTAAACGTGCTGGGGTTGCAACGGATTATTTTCCTTCTCCCTTTTCACATGAAGAAGAAGCAAGATTTATTTTGAATAGTGCTTATCCTCCAGATTTGACATTGATGGCACGTGCACGTGGGGTATCTTTGCCGTTTCCTGCTTTAATTACTGATGCATTGACTCATTATGATACAGCTGGTCCAGATTATATTACAGCTCTTTTAACAGGATATCAGAAGGCACCGAAGGAGATAAAAATTTTGAATGGTTATTGGTATAATCCTTATTTTATTGCCGGTAATTCTTTAACTATGGCTCCTCCTTTGAGTGATGGTATGGTTACTTATGAAGATGGAACCCCAGAAATCATTGAACATTATGCGCGCGATGTTTCTGCTTTTTTGATGTGGGCTGCCGATCCTCATATGGAAATTCGTAAAAAAACCGGTTTTCGTGTTATTTTATTTTTAATCATTTTTGCAGGGTTTGTTTATATTTTAAAAAATCGTATTTGGTGTCGTTTAGAAGAAGAATTAGAGAAAGAAATAAAAGACGAAATAAAGAGAAAAGGGTAAAGTGATAAGGCTCAAAAGAGTATAGAGTATAAAGAGCATAAGGAACAAATCTTTTTATGATGCATTGAGGTTTTATAAAGTAAAAGCAAAGTAAAAATGGAGATGTTAAAATGAAAAAAATTGCATGTACTACTCTTATGTCAATTTTGATGGTTTCTAGTACTTATGCTCAGTCTTTTGAAGTGCCTTCAAAACCTGAAATGATCTCTTCGACGGGTATTGTACAGGTGGGGATAGATAAGTCTGTGCGTTATGTGACACCTTTAGCAACGGATTTTGTTGCTTCCAGTCTTATAGGCGCCAATGTATATAATATAGAAGATGAAAATATTGGTGAAGTAAAAGATATTATTTTGCGTGAAAATAATATTGCAGGATTTGTTATTGCTGTTGGTGGTTTTCTTGGCATAGGCGAGAGTTATGTGGTCGTTTCTCCAGAAACAATCCAGATGACAAATGATTATGGTAAATGGAAACTCATTACAAATGCAACAAAAGATTCTTTAAAGAACGCTCCAACATTTAAATACGAAGGGCGTTGGACACGCTAATTTTATATTTCTATTCTTTAATGGATCAAGCTGTTGCTATCACAATCATATGCTAGCAACAGTTTTTTTGTTCTAAAAACTCTTGAGAATTTTTGCGACAAGATTCCAAGGAGCGATTACCAAAGTTTTCAAGATAAACTATTAAGACAGAGTGAAGATTTAAGTATTATGTTTAAATAACATGATATCGCCATCTTGCACAATGTATTCCTTTCCTTCATCGCGGGCTTTTCCTGCTTCCTTTGCACCGCTTTCTCCACCCAGAGCAATATAGTCATTATAGCTGATGGTTTGGGCACGAATGAAACCGCGCTCAAAATCTGAATGAATAACACCAGCTGCTTGGGGAGCTTTTGTACCACGCGTAATTGTCCATGCTCGCGTTTCCTTAGGCCCACAGGTGAAGTAAGTAATGAGATCAAGTAAATGGTAACCAGCGCGAATGAGGCGATTGAGACTCGGTTCAAAGAGTCCTAGCGCATTGAGATATTCTGATGCTTCAGCATCACTCAGTTGTGTAATTTCCGCTTCGATAGAAGCAGAAATGATAATGCTTTGCGCATTTTGCTCTGTTGCCATTTTTTCAACTGTTTGGGTAAAGCTATTTCCACGAGCGGCGTCATTTTCGCTTACATTACAAACATAAAGTACAGGCTTGGAGGTTAAAAGATTCAAACTCTTAAGAATGTGGTGTTCATCGGAAGAAATATCTTTGAGTAATAACCGGACAGGGTTTCCCTGTTGCAGTATGTTTAATGCTTTTTCCATAATAGGTAAAATTGTGAGAGCTTCTTTGTCTTTTCCGGTTGCTCGTTTACGGATTTGTATGATTCGTCTCTCAAGACTTTCAAGATCCGCAAGCATGAGTTCGGTTTCAACCGTTGTCGCATCACAAAAAGGATCAATACGTCCCTCTACATGGGTAATATCTTCATTTTGAAAACAGCGTAAAACGTGGACAATGGCATCGACTTCGCGAATATTGGCTAAAAACTTGTTTCCTAAACCTTCGCCTTTTGAAGCTCCTCGCACAAGCCCCGCAATATCGACGAAGTTAATGCGTGTAGGAATCATTTCTTTTGAACCAGCGATTGATGCAATTTTTTCCATTCGTAAATCTGGAACAGCAACTTCTCCGGTATTGGGTTCAATGGTACAAAAAGGATAATTGGCAGCCTGTGCAGTGGCTGTTTTTGTTAATGCATTAAAAAGAGTTGATTTCCCGACATTAGGTAATCCGACAATACCGCATTTAAAGCCCATGAGAGTCTTTCTTTTCTATTAATTTTATGGTCAAGATAAAGCTTCCTTTTTATAGCATATTTTCAGAAGAGTTATAGTCCTGGTCTTGCGATAAGTGAGAAAAAAGTCTAAAGTAATAGGTATCTACTTTTTTACCTTAGTTCTTCTTACCTTATTGTTCTCCTTAGTTACAAGGATAAGAAAACTTCGAATTAATGTTAATATTGTGCTAAGTTTTTCATGGTATGCAAATCTGCATAAATAATTAATCGGAGAAAATAGAAGAGTGTTATCTCGTTGTGCCTTTTTAATTGCAGCACTTTTGGCTTTGGCTGGATGTGCTACACGTCAGTCAGATATGTCATCGGTACCTTTTCAACAAGTTCGATACATTCCACCAGAAATACAGGCTTTGTATGGTCCTGTAACGAATGAGACCTATTCGTTACCTGCTGTTGATCTTGCGACAATTGATCCAAAATATTGGCGACAAGAGGTGATTTATTATACATCTTATGCGCCTGGAACATTGGTTATAGATACGCAAGAGTGTTTTCTTTACCTTATTGGTGAAAATGGAAAAGCTTTGCGTTATGGGATTGGTGTCGGTAAAGAAGGCCTAGCATTTGAAGGTGAGGGGGTTATACAGCGCAAGCGTCGGTGGCCAAATTGGGCTCCTACTGCAGCTATGATGGCTCGAGAACCAGAACGTTATGGTCATCTTGGGAAAGGAATGCCACCAGGGCCCGATAATCCATTAGGTGCGCGGGCACTTTATTTGTTCAAAAATGGGAAAGATACACTTTTCCGTATTCATGGCTCACACGAATCGTGGTCAATTGGGCGTGCTATTTCAAGTGGGTGTATCCGTTTGCTTAATCAAGATATTATCGATCTTTATGATCGTGTTCCCATTGGTTCGCGTGTTGTGGTATTGCAAAACAATAGGAGTATTCCTACAGTTTATAGTCAACAATCAAATGGTTACGATCCGCTACAGTCGACCATTCAGCCAAATGATTTTTTTTAATTTAGGGGAGAAGATTGGAGAGAGCTGTGTTTGCTGTTCAATCTTCTCTTTCTCTCAAAAGAGAATATAAGCCTTTCTTTTTCAAAGGTGTATACAAGCTTGTATTCTGTTCTATTTTCTAGCTTCTCACGTTGCCAACAGATTTTGCCTTTGAGAAAGTTTATAAGAGGATTTTTTTAAGAGTTTTTATTCATATTCTTCACGCGACTGGGACACGCAAGCCAATGGTTCTGATTGTGTTTTATCGTTTGTGAAACTTCATTCATAAAGAGGGATTTATCATCTTTTATAAGGAGAGCGATATTTTTTGCAATTGTCTCTAAGAGAGGGGATAACCATTCTTGATCAGATTTGGTAAAATTTCCCAGGACATGCTGATGAACAAGTTCTTTGCTTCCAGGATGACCAATTCCTATGCGTATACGACAATAGTCAGTACCACAATGGGCATCAATAGACTTAATGCCATTATGCCCATTATGTCCTCCACCAATTTTTATACGAACTTTCCCCGGTGACAGGTCTAGTTCATCATAAATGATGATCAAATTCTTTAAATCTAATTTATAAAATCGCAAAGCTTCACCGATAGCTTGACCAGAAAGATTCATGAAAGTTTGTGGTTTTATAAGAAAAATTTTCTCATTATTTATGAAACCATTGGAGATTTCTGCTTGAAACTTCTTTGACCATGGAGAAAAAGAGAAGGACTGATAAATGGCATCAACAGCCATAAAACCGATATTATGGCGGTTATTTTGATATTGTAAACCAGGATTGCCAAGACCAGCAATAAGCCACATGTGTATCTTCAGTCAAAGTATGAGTAAGGGTAATGTCTCATAAATTAAGGCGGAAAAATTCCCGCCTTTTGAGTTTTATGAAGTTTGTGTGTCTTCTTCATCATTTTCTTGTTCAGAAGTTTCATCGCTGACATCCATGCCAGCAGGAGCTGCAATGGTTGCAATGGTAAAGTCTCGATCTTGGATGATGGGAGTCACATCTTTTGGCAGTTGCACTGCTGAAATGTGAATAGAATCACCAATAGAGTAGCTGGAGAGATCAATTTCAATAGCTTCAGGAATAGCACTTGCTGGAGCTGTACATTCAATTTCGTGCCGAACAATATTGAGGACACCACCCTTTTTAAGTCCAGGTGCCGTATCTTCATTGAGGAAGTGGACAGGAATATTCACTTCTACAACGGATTTTGCTGAAATGCGCAAAAAGTCTACATGGAGGGGAAAGTCACGCACGGGATCTAATTGATAATCTTTTGGCAAAACCATAATTTTTTGCTTGTCAAGAATAATCGTTGCAATGGTGGTGCGAAAGCCACCAGCATGAATTTTGTAGAAAATTTCTTTATAGGGAACTGTTATTGCCAAAGGTGGTTGTTTTTCACCATAAATGACAGCAGGAATAAGACCGTTGCGGCGAAGTTCACGGGAGGACCCCTTACCAACCCGCTCGCGTTTTTCGGCCTTAAGAGTGTAGCTTTTGCTCATAATTTAAGTCCTTTTTACATGATTGGAGATCCTTCAAAAACAGTAATAGTTTTTGCATGGATATGAAGATATGCGCTAACCAACAGCGATCACTCCATTCTGCGTTGCCTCCAAGGGTGTCTACGCAGAAGTTTGTTCTATAGTTCAAACTATTCATAGATGCAAGAGTTGTGGGAAAAATCGATGATTTCTACCGTTAAAAAGGAGGAAATGTTACAAATTACGGTGTGGATGGAGAATCAACCAATATGTGCTGGCGCTGATATGTTCAAAATCAAACACTGGAGATGTTATGAAGGTTGAGATTGCCTTGGGTGAGATGTCAGAGAGTCGTGCTTTGCATAAATCGATGCCAGCACTTCTTGATTTGGAAGAATTATTGGCGACACGTCTTCTTGTACAAGGTAATTCTGGTTCAGGGAAATCACATCTTTTACGCCGTCTTCTGGAGCAAAGTGCTAAGTGGGTGCAGCATTGTGTAATTGATCCAGAAGGCGATTTTGTAACTTTGGCAGATAAATTTGGTCATGTTATTGTAGAGGCTCAACGTAGTGAATTAGAGTTGACTCGTATTGCCCATCGCATTCGACAACATCGAGTTTCAGTGGTATTTAATCTTGAAGGCTTGGATACTGAACAACAGATGCGTGCTGTTGGGGCTTTTCTTGGGGCACTGTTTGATGTGGAACGTGATTATTGGTATCCTATGCTTGTCGTTGTCGATGAAGCACAATTGTTTGCTCCAACTGCGGCAGGAGAAGTTTCTGATGAAGCGCGTAAAATTTCTTTGAGCGCTATGACCAATCTTATGTGTCGAGGACGTAAACGTGGTCTTGCTGGTGTTATTGCGACACAACGTTTGGCTAAGCTTGCCAAAAATGTTGCTGCGGAAGCTTCAAACTTTTTAATAGGGCGGACTTTTTTAGATATTGATATGGTGCGCGCTGCTGATCTTTTGGGAATGGAGCGTCGCCAAGCGGAAATGTTTAGAGATCTTGAACGGGGAAATTTTATAGCTTTAGGCCCTGCTTTATCACGACGTCCCTTACCAATCATTATCGGTTCTGTTGAAACTTTGGCACGCTCTTCTAGTCCTAAATTAATGCCACTTCCAACAGAGCGGGATGATGTGCAAGAGCTCGTTTTTACTGCTTCACCAGAGGAAATTTTAACGCCATTTAAACAAACACGAGAGCC
>NZ_JBHIRW010000017.1:0-11677 GCF_042197445.1 Bartonella sp. AA1HLJMS
GGCAATGTATCCCACAGTTTTATCATTTCCTTCACATCTCGTTTAGAGATGGCGTTAAAGACAAAAAAGAGTGGAAAGAACACCACAAGACAACCCCAAATCATTTGTGGTAAGAGACATAAAAAAGCCCAAACACCATTCCATCCCACGCCATACAAAAACACGATTGCAGGATTATTTTCAAAAGGCTGTTTCAAGATCTCCTTCATCATTTTTCGAAAATCTCCTTGTTCCATTTGTCCCAGTATTTGAACCTGTTCCTTGGATATAACGTGAAAAAACTCCAAAGGGCTCATATGGATAGTCGCGGCAAAAAGCACCAACAAGAGGATAGCCAAACACAAAATGATGACGTAATCTTTTCTTGAGAGAGCCGTCCATTTTTTGAAAGCCGCAGAATGATTCAACATCAGCTGTGATGCAAAAGCCGTATTTCCCTCATGGGCAGATTGCTGTTGTGATTTATCTTCGATCATATGGATATTTTCTCACTTTTAAAATGCCCACTCACTCTTTGAGAACATGCAACCAGCAAAACCGGTTTATCTAGCACTCTTTTCACCATGAAACACGCGCTATAAGCCCCTTTAAGTCTATTTTTAAAATTTCTCATACGTGACAACATACAATCCCTAAACCTTACAAGCACAAATGCCATTGTATCCTCTTATCTATTACCCACACTTCAAAAGACAATGTTTCACAAAACTCAACAAGCAAAAATATTCAATCTAAGAAATATCTGATGTGTAAAGTTTACAAACAATACACTGATTTATAACAATTTATTGTTTTTCATATTAAATGAGAACCCTAAATACCGTAGGATTGTCTTATTCCAAACCTATTCCATATTAAATCAACCCAAACCATGTCTCTTGTGCGTTACAAGCAGAAAGAGCCATATAGAGTAAAACATTAAGAAAGGATGATAAATGCCTCTAAGGAAGCGCCTCAAATGCCAAGGGCTGTCGCAACAATGAGAGCTGGCAAAATGTGTGATGCTATAGACTTTCTTCTTCACAAGCGTAAAAATGGAAGTGTGCAATAGATTTTATATTATTCAAACTTTATATGGATTTCATTGGGGACTTTATCGTTATACCCTTCATGAGCACCCTTGCAAAATGGGCAAAAGAGAGCCCTAAGACATGGCTCTTTAAAAAGCAACACAAAACAAAGTCAAACAAGCAATCGATTATCCAGTATGAAAAACGTGCGACAAACAACCTTAATCCTCATTTGAAAGCTTCTTAATCAAAAAGGCTTCATTTTAAAAATTCTTCATTAAAGATGAAATATCTCACAGCCCCCACATTTGTATAGCCCCTACATTCATCAAGGCATCTCTTATAAAAGCATCTTTTTATAAAAGCATTTTCTTCTTATAAAAACAGCTTCTTTCGATAATGCATTCCGTCCTTTAAACGACATCCCCTCGTCTTATGATGAGATCCATTAAAACGGAAAATTTTATACTCTATAAAGGATACTTATAAAGGATACACCAAACAAAATAGCGAGATCATTCACAGTTTATTTTAAGCCGATAAACGATATTTTATTTGAAAATATAGGGCATCTTATGCTATTATAATAGAATGTGGAGGTTTGCTTTTTGCCGCTCTCTGCCACTCAACAGAAGACAATATATCTCCTATAAAGGATAAAGGTATGCTTAACAGCGTGATGTATATCAAATATCTTGGGAAAGCGCCCAACAACAAAAAAATAAGAGAACCCAAATAAAAAGCTTCCAACTTAAGAAAACAATGACCTTTCAAAAGTGGAATTGAAAAATTTCCACAAAGCGCTCGTGAAAAAAGAGACAAATAATCCCATTAGAAAAAACTTCCTATTAGAAAGACGATGACATGCCCTTGAAATCCATTGTTATTTTTTCATTCACATTTGACAAAAATTTTCCTTCAATCTCTCAAGAACAGTTAAGAAATATTTAAAAAGCAAATAATCCGCTAGCAATAAAAAAATAAGCATGATAGGGGCGGAAGATAAGACTGATAGGGATAAGATAAAAAAGGTAAGAAACCACCTTAAAGATGATTTTTTCGCCCCACACCGTTGCTTTTCTTTGCATTTAAAACGCCTTTAGTATCGTTTGTTTTTTGATCTGCAACGGCTGATATTTCCCAGTATTTGCTCACTCCCTCAGTATTTTCCTCTTTTTAAGTATTTTCCCCCTCTTAAGTATTTGCTCCCCCCAATATTTGCGCCAAGTGCTTTTTACATCACTGTCCCCCATCAACAGACAGTTTCTTTTTCATTCAAATGGTTAAGTTCATGAAAATACGTAAAAAACGCGGTAGATCGAAAATAACAGGAAAGCGAGAGCCCAATAGCTGTATTTCACGTGCCCAAAATTCCAGCGAATCTGCGCTTCAATCTGCGATTGAAATGCGTGCAAAACACTTTGGTTTAAGCTTCGAAGAAGCGAAAAATCCGCTTGTCGGAACCTATATTGGGCGTCTTTGTTTGCTTGGCTATAAAGAGGCTTCATCAGGCATCAGTAAAGAGCAATATGACACGGCGCAACAATACTTGCAAATTAGAAACGACTATTTATGTGCAAAAGGTTTACCAAACGGTTATTATGATGGTTTTACGCACAGCGCATCAGATGAGAAAGCAAAAAAGCAATGGGTCCAAAGAGCAACGGAACACTATGAAGCTATGCAAGAAGCGATTAAAGAAGCACAATATCTACATCGTCAACACAACTTCCATGCGGCATTACACTATCTTGTTATAGAAGATCAACCGCTGCCTAATCTTGTTGGTTCGTTGCGTATTATTCTTGATGCCCTTTATAAACATTTTGACAGTTCTACCCAAAAGAGCCTTGGCTAAAACACCCATCATTTCCTCCCCCTCACAGGATAAAGATTCTCCCCCTCCTTTTATAACATGCCTCTTTATAACCAGCGCCTTTATAAAGTCCCCCTTTGGCAAGTGACACTTGAGATCCACTGAGCATGCCCTTTCATAAAATTTCATGGGATTGACAAGCTTAAAGCGCACAACAAACAAGCTTAAAAATATCCACCACGCCCTTTAAAAAAATACTTCAACTGTCAAAGAGACTTAACCTTATACCTACCAGTGCCTCACTTAATCCATGCCTCAAAGGACAATATTTCACGGCATGGACAGGATAAATATTGCCCCCTCTTTAAAAAACAGCAACATTCTTCCCTCTACCCCCATTGTAACAAACCACCCTCATCATACACTTCACCCAATATCGCGACATCCTTAGCTCTTCAGACAATTCATTATCGTCATTTTACGTCTTTTCTTGTACAATTCTATATAGCTCTTCTGATCTTATGACGGACAAGAGCTATGGCTTTTATTTCAGCATAATCTGGGTTTCTCATTCAAGATAAATAACGATAAAATATCCACTATAAATCAATAGCTTATCATTAAAACAACCCGTTGATTTTTGACACAATTAAAAGCATCATCCCTTAAACGAAAGAAAAAGCCCCTACCAACAATCTCCTCCCTCATCAACAACTGCACCGATAACCCTCCACACCTATCACACCACCACTAATACGACAGCCAGAGCCCCAATCACCCCCACAAATCGCCAACACCTAAAGCTTTGCCCCGCAACACCTTCCAACCACCGCCTTCCTAATTCCATCAATAAAATACCACGGATTTCAAAACCACAATTCTCCCTTCACCTTTCCCCTCCTTTCTCAAAGGAGAAAAAGCATTTACTCAATAAATCTTTATACAGAAACCTTTAGAGACCCCAACAGCCACTCGAAGAGCCATCACGCCTCTAAGCACCCACGAGTCCCCCACCTCGTCATCCCCTCGGAACACCCCCTGCGCAATACCTAAAGCTTTGTTCCACAAACACCTTCCAACCACCGCCTTCCTAATTCCATCAATAAAATACCACGGATTTCAAAACCACGATTCTCCATTCATCTTGTCCACGCCTTTCTCAAAGGAGAAAATGTTTTTTGCCACATCAAAAACTTTTCCATTAAAACAAGATATTTTGCTGCATAGCCAATGAATGAGCTTTTTTCTGTAGATTTTTTCCCGCGATAAAGGAGGAAAAATAATCGTTTTGCGGTTGACAGAATATGAAAAATCGTATTTAATGATGGGTGCGGCAAGGGGTTTTCTGTGTCCAGATTTCATCGTAAAATTTTCGCATTATCATAGACTATTATAAGTTATTATAAACTGTTATAAAACAGTGTGTTTCGCGACAATGTTTAAAACTTTACGGTTTGAAGGTATCTTTCGTCCTTTTCTGACTGTTTTCTTTTGCATTACACAATTTGCATCACCAACAACTCTATAATTTTGAGATTTTCAAAACAAGTGGTATTCAATAAGGGCTCTCAATAGAACGCCCTAATAATCCCCCCATAAAATACCAATATCATACATCACAGCAATGATGAGCAATACACGCATAAAAATATGAAAACAGCATTATTATGCTCTCATCGCCTCACCTTTCAAGATGCAAAGGCTTGTTTTTCAAAACATTGTTTAGCCAGAATTGAAGAAGATAATATCACTTATCGATCATCAACATAGAGGCTAAGATTATGAAGCCACAAGATTCTCCCCCACCACATTCCTCACAAACCCCAGAAGGTGCAAGTGCACCTGAAGGGGCGCATGCAAATGCATCATTAGACACTCTTACTGCACATTTAGAACGGCTTAACATTGAAAAAATAAAAAACACCCCTTTTAATCGTGCGGAATTAAAAGATATTATTGCCGGTTTAGAAAAGCATAATGCCGATGGCAGTTGGATCAAAAATTATTATGATATTTTAGATCTGTACATGATGCCAGCCTTGGTCGATCAAGCAAATCGTAAATATCCAGAGATGAATCTCAAACTTACAAGCCCTCCTGACGGCTTTGCCCTTGCACTCAAAGAAACGCTCGAAAAGGGCATAAAATCTTCTAGGCTGATCGTTAACGCACAAGATAGGGGAATTCATTTTGCGGTTGTCGATCATCAAACCATTGATAATAAAACATCTTTGATCTTTTTTGAACCGACCTTACTGCGTGACACGCTTCCCGCACTACTTGCATTAAGGACGCGACAATCCATTGAACATCACCAATTTCCGAATATTCATTTTGCCATGGTAGAAATGGATATTCAACGAAGCTCCTCTGAATGTGGGATGTTCAGCTTAAGCCTTGCCAAAAAGCTTTATCTCGAAGCTCAAAAATTAGAAAGACTACACAAAGATAATATTAAGGGTGTGTTATGTGAACCAGACACGCCTTTACCTGCTGAAAAATTAGATCCATATCTTCCAGCTCGTTTATACAAACACGTGCAAGGCAGAAGACGTCTTGGGGAATATCTAAAAGCCAATCCAGAAGCAGCACAGGAGAAAGTAAACAAAAAAGGCGAAACCCTAACCGAAAGATTTGAGAGAAGCTTGGTAGCAACAGAGACAAAAACTGTTTCTGTTTCACAACACAGAAAAAGAGCCACAGAATACAAATCTCTAATGATGTAATAAGCGTTTTGGCCATAGCCATATTCCACATCCACAAAGAATGAAGCTCTGCGGCTTTACGGTAAGGCATAAATTGCTGTTAGCAAATCTTCTTTTGAGGTAAAGATGCAAACAGTAAGCAACGTGACCTCTTAAAAGACAAAAAGATACCTTACCTTTGACTCTGAAAAGCAGGGGATTTTTTCTTTCGTAACAAAATTTTTTAAAATAAAGATGATTTCATCTCTTTGTTTTTTTTAGATAAAAATCTTTCCTGCAAACATTGTTTAGCCAGAATTGAAGAAGATAATATCACCTATCGATTATCAATATGGAGGCTAATAGTATGAAGCCACAAGATTCTTCCCTCCCTCATTCCTCACAAACACCAGAAGGAGCAAGTGCAAATGCATCGTTAGACACTCTTACTGCACATTTAGAACAACCCAGTAGCGAAAAAGGCAAAAATATCCCATTCAATCGTGAAGAATTAAAAGATATTGTTGCCCGTTTAGAGGATGATATCTCAACGGGTCGTTGGTTCACAGCTGATTATGCAAGTACAGACCTTAAACTAATGCCAGCCTTGGTCGATCAGGCAAATCGTAAATATCCCGGCATGCGTCTTCAATTGGCAGCGTCATCTCACGACTTTGCCCTTGCACTCAAAGAAGCCATCGAAAACGGCGTTCAATCTTCTAGATTTATCATTCACACAAAGGACAGGGGAATCCATTTTTCAGTGATTGATCATCAAACCATCGATGACAAAACCTCCGTGATATTTTTTGAACCTACAACACTCAACAATATGAAACCAGCAGTGCTGGCATTAAGAACACAATTGGCTCTTAAAGCGCATGAGTTGCCCAATTGTTCTTTTGCCATGGTAGAAATGGATATTCAGCGAAGCTCTTCTGAATGTGGAATGTTCAGCTTAGCGCTCGCTAAAAAGCTTCATACCGAATCTCAAAAATTAGAAAGACTGCATAAGGATAATGTTAAGGGTGTATTATGTGAACCAGATACACCTCTATCTCCTGAAAAGTTAGATACATATCTTCCAACCTCTTTTTACAAACACGTGCAAGGAAGAAGACGTCTTGGGGAATATCTAAAAGCCAATCCAGAAGCAGCACAGGAGAAAGTAAACAAAAAAGGCGAAACCCTAACCGAAAGATTTGAGAGAAGCTTGGTAGCAACAGAGACAAAAACTGTTTCTGTTTCACAACACAGAAAAAGAGCCACAGAATACAAATCTCTAATGATGTAATAAGCGTTTTGGCCATAGCCATATTCCACATCCACAAAGAATGAAGCTCTGCGGCTTTACGGTAAGGCATAAATTGCTGTTAGCAAATCTTCTTTTGAGGTAAAGATGCAAACAGTAAGCAACGTGACCTCTTAAAAGACAAAAAGATACCTTACCTTTGACTCTGAAAAGCAGGGGATTTTTTCTTTCGTAACAAAATTTTTTAAAATAAAGATGATTTCATCTCTTTGTTTTTTTTAGATAAAAATCTTTCCTGCAAACATTGTTTAGCCAAAATTGAAGAAATAATATCATTTATCAATCATCAATATAGAGGCTAAGATTATGAAGCCACAAGATTCTTCCCTCCCTCATTCCTCACAAACACCAGAAGGAGCAGGTGCAAATGAATCTTTAGAAGACCTTATTGCACGTTTGATGCAAAGTTCCATCCAAACAGAAGAAGAACATGTTGCACCGAGTTCTGACGAATTAAAAGATATTATTACAGGCTTAGAAGATGATCTTGTCACCGGCCGTTGGATTAACGCTTATTATGAAAACACAGATATTAGATTGATGCCGGCTCTCGTAGAAAAAGCAAACAGCAAATATCCAGAAATGAATCTCAAATTGGCTCTTACAGCAGAAGAGTTTTCGCACGCCCTAAAAGAAGTCGTTGAGAGCGACGCAAAATCTGCCCGATTTATAGTAAATTCGGGAAGCAAAATCCACTTTGCCGTCCTTGATTATCAAAAAGTTGATGAGAAAATCTCTTTGATTATGCTTGAACCTACAACATTTCAGAATATCACAGCTTGCAAACTAGGGATAAAAATAAATCAAACCCTTCAATGTCTTCAACTGCCTCCTTATTCTTTTACCACGGCAGAAATGGATATTCAGCGAAGCTCTTCTGAATGTGGGATGTTCAGCTTAAGCCTTGCCAAAAAGCTTCATCTTGAATCTGATAAATTAGCAAGATTGCACAAAGATAATGTTAAGGGTGTATTATGTGAACCCAACTCATCTTTATCTGCTGAAAAGTTAGATTCCTATCTTCCAACCACTTTTTATAAACATGCGCAAGGAAGAAGACGTCTAGAACAATATTTAAAAGTCCATCCGGAAGCTGAACATGAAACAGTCAACAAAAAAGGCGAAACCCTGAGGGAGAGATTTGAAAAAAACTTAAGAGAAACAGAGGGAAAAACTGTTTCCGTTTCCTCCCACCAAAAAAGGCTCACTGAATACAAATCTTTAACGATGTAAGTGAGGCTTTTTCCATATTCCTATTCATCAAAGAACGAAGAGAGGCTACTTTACGGCTAAGATTTCTCTAAGCAAACCAGCTTTTGCGCTCATAAAACAAAAATAGCCAACAACTTTCCTCTTAAAGAAAAAGCACCATTGTCCTATAAAAACCAGCCCCTCTTAAAATTGTATCAAAATTCCACAGCTCTTGTTAGCCCAAAGCTCTGTGTAACAATGAGACTCTTTGGATAAGCAAAACGTTTGATACATAAAATATTTAATGCTTTCGTCTTCAGTAAAAGCATATGTCTTGTTTTTCTGAGAGTATCCACTTCGTATCTCAAACACCCCCACATCAATACCATACGACCAAACAACCGCAATAGACCACACTTATCGTGCATCAACCAAACAACCGCCCGCACCCCAAGAAGGCTCCATCAAAAACACCAGGACAAGCTCTTAAAATCAACAACCTCTCTTAACGGAAAACACCAGCCCAACTATTTACCCCTCTTTGCCAACTATTTACCCCACTTGCCCAACCATTATCCCTCTTGACCAACCATTATCCCTCTTTGCCAACCATTACCCCACTTGGCCAACTATTATCCCTTTTGACCAACCATTCCCCCATTTCCTAAGATGTCATAACCAACCTTTTGATTTCATAAAAGTTTCACATCTCTTCTGTTTTTGAAGCGTGAAAAAATTCATTTTTAATCTGTCAACCAGCCTCACGTTAACGTGAGGCTTTATTTTATGGAGAAGCAAATGAGAAAAATATCTAAAGCAGGGCTTGCGCTCATTAAACAATGGGAAGGATTGCGTTTACAAGCCTATAAAGATTCCATCGGGGTGTGGACAATCGGCTATGGCCATACCACCACGGCTGGCCAACCGTTCGTTCACAAGGGCATGATCATTACTGAAAAACAAGCAGAAGAAATTCTTTCTCAAGATTTAAGACAATTTGAGAATACCGTTGAAAAACATGTGACGGTTTCTTTAACGGATGAACAATTCGCCGCGCTCGTATCGTTTTGCTATAATATAGGAACATCGGCTTTTTGTAATTCGACCCTGCTCAAAAAACTCAATAATGGCGAATATGAAGCCGTCCCTGCTGAGTTACAAAAGTGGACTAAAGCAGGAGGAAAACGTCTTCACGGTTTAGTGCACCGTCGTGCAGCAGAATCGGGATTATGGGCAAAAGGGGCTTATGTTTCTCCCAACTACCAAACTGTAGAAACGCAAGCTCCAATGGGATTTTTCAAAGCAGAAGCGCTTACACCGATTATTGGTTCTTTTTCTGGACTTGGGGGCTTATTGGCAGGCAATGGTCCCATCCAATGGGCATTAGCAACCATTATGGTTTTAGCCGCCTGCGTTGGCATTTTCTTTGTGGCAAAACGGTTTCGGGAGCAGCGCTTATGATGTGGTGGTTGAAAAAAAATCTGATGATAACAGGAGCGGCTCTGACCGCTTTTTTTATCGCTTTAGCGAAAGCTTTCACTCTTGGAAAGAAGGTTGAACAACAAAAGCAAATAGAAAAAACGCTAAAGTCATCAACAACACGGCTAGAGGTGGAAAATGCAATTAATCAAAAAAGTGATGCTGATGTACGCGCTGCTCTTACTCACTGGTTGCGCGATAAAAACAATCAATGAGCCTTTTTCTTGCGTTGGTTGGATGCCCATTTATTTAGACAAAAAAGATCTCAATGTCATCAGTTCAAATCTCGCAAGAGATATTTTAAAGCATAACAAACAAGGGGAAGGCTTGTGTGGGTGGAAACATGGCTAGAAAAAAAACAGAAAAACAAACAGAGCTTACAGAAAAGGAAAAAGAAGTCCTACAAGAAATCATCACAACGTATAAAAGTGTAAAAATGATGTCACGCTATACGAAATGGATTATATTCATCATTTTCTTATTAGCACTTGATTTTTCACGGATCGTAGATGTGCTGGGAAGTATTTTTACACAAAAATCGAATATTCAGCTCTAAAATAAATAAAAAACGTGAGACGTGTTAAATCTTTTAAATATAAAAAGCCATTCGTTATTTTTGAAAACATGGAGTTTTATTGATGATTTTTCATGTCTCACGAGAAATTTTTATACACTCTTCACAAACACTTTCATGAAATGAATTTAGGGGTATGAAGAGAGATTTTTAACCAACGCGTAAGTCAGCAACTTTGGTAACATAAGAAAAGGATCATACCAACATACATTTTTTTAATAATCTATTGATATCCAAATGATTTTATACTCTTCATAAATAACATTGCCAAGAATTTGTATTAAAAGACATTTCTTTTAAAGAAGCGCATAAACAAGCAATGTAATGGTAGCCTTACATAAAACCTCTCATCTTTACGTTGAATAAAAAAGCAAGCCGGCTCCTCCCACCCTCCCAATTCCCTGCCTCCCAATGCCCTGCCTCCCAATACCCTGCCTCCCAATTTCCCCCTCCCAATTCCCTGCCTCTCAATTTCCACCCTCTCAATTTCCACCCTCCCAATACCCTGCCTCCCAATTTCCCCCTCCCAATGCCCTGCCTCCCAATACCCTGCCTCCCAATTTCCCCCTCCCAATTCCCTGCCTCTCAATTCCCTTATGTTCTATGCATAAAGGTCAAGTTGAAGAGAATATATGGAAAATCCTTGGCTCGAAAATATGAAAAGAAGGCATGAGGCTACAACAGAATTTCGCGTGCCTTTATCATCAGAAGCATTAAAAATTCTAACACAAGCACGCCTACTGTCTTGTCATGATTTTTTTCGGCTAACTGTCATGGTCCCCTTAGTTCAAAAATTGCTCCCCACTCAAGAATTTTCTGTCACAATATAGGCAACAAACAGAACTTGAGTATAACAACATGGGTTTGGCTCCAGTTTAGGTGATGAGCTTACCGAAAAAAAGATGAGAGCAAGGCGAAAAATTAGCTTTTATCTTTAAGCTTCTCAAATGGAGCAGTCTCCCCATTTCAGAGATCAACGAAACAGAGAGATGCTTATTCTCCTATGCAAAAGCTTGAAATACCAGCATCTTATTCATAAAAAACAAACCAGCCCCATCATGCTCTTTTCAACTCTGTCTTTCCAACGCTCAATAGGTACTAACTCTTAACTACTGACTCTTTTTAACTACTGACTTTTAATGATTGCGTTGGTTCATAAAAACCGTAGTGACCTCTCACCTTATGAAGCACAAACACAGGATTTTTTAACGATGCATGCATAAACCTGAAATAAAAAAACAGAACTGTATTAGGAATAAATGATTATAAATCAAATAGTTATATTTTTATTAGCACAATATTTTCAAAGGAAACCACGATCCCCGCACAATAGAAACATTTCATAAAAACAAGAGAAAAAGCTATGGATTAAGAGTGAAATTCATTCACAATAACGGTAGATCAACCAGAGGAGAATAGAACAATCCTATAAGATAAAGAAACTATCATAAAAGGAAAAACTGTATGAAACGTGAAAAAGCATAAAAAAAACGGGCACAGAAGACCCGTTTCTTTATTACGTCTAGGAATAAGAGCTTAGAAATCCATTCCACCCATTCCGCCAGCAGGCATCGGAGGCATTGGTGTATCTTTCTTTGGAACTTCAGCAAC
>NZ_JBHIRW010000017.1:11777-37918 GCF_042197445.1 Bartonella sp. AA1HLJMS
CCATTCCACCCATTCCGCCAGCAGGCATCGGAGGCATTGGTGTATCTTTCTTTGGAACTTCAGCAACCATTGCTTCTGTTGTGATCAGAAGGCTCGCAATTGAAGCCGCATTCTGAAGAGCAGAGCGCACAACTTTCACGGGATCAACAATTCCCAAAGCAATCAAATCACCGAATTCACCAGTTGCGGTATTGTAACCATAAGTGTCAGCATTATTTTCCAGCACTTTGCCCACAATAATAGCGGCTTCTTCACCAGCATTGCTTGCAATCTGGCGCGCTGGTGCTTGTAGAGCACGACGAACGATACTAATACCAGCTTCTTGGTCAGGATTACTTCCCTTAACGGTCAACGCATTTGCTGCACGCAACAATGCGGTACCACCACCAGCAACAATACCTTCTTCAACAGCAGCACGTGTTGCATTCAAAGCATCATCAACACGGTCTTTCTTTTCTTTCACTTCAACTTCTGTTGCACCACCCACACGGATAACAGCAACACCACCAGCGAGTTTAGCAAGTCTTTCTTGCAATTTTTCACGGTCATAGTCAGAAGTTGTTTCTTCAATCTGAGCCTTGATTTGATTGACGCGAGCAGTAATTTCAGCCTTTTGTCCAGCACCATCAATAATGGTGGTGTTTTCTTTAGAAATATTCACTTTCTTTGCACGTCCAAGCATATCCAAAGTGACATTTTCAAGTTTAATGCCCACATCTTCAGAAATAACCTGTCCGGATGTCAAGATAGCGATATCCTCTAACATTGCTTTACGACGGTCACCAAATCCAGGAGCTTTTACAGCAGCAATTTTCAAACCACCACGCAATTTGTTGACAACGAGCGTTGCCAAAGCTTCACCTTCCACATCTTCAGCAATAATGAGAAGTGGTTTTCCAGACTGAACAACAGCTTCAAGCACAGGAAGAAGAGATTGCAAATTAGACAATTTCTTTTCGTGAATGAGAATGTAAGGATCATCAAGATCAGCGACCATTTTCTCAGCATTTGTGACAAAATAAGGGGAAAGATACCCACGGTCAAATTGCATTCCTTCAACGACTTCTAATTCCGTTTCAGCGGTTTTAGCTTCTTCCACGGTAATGACGCCTTCATTGCCCACTTTTTCCATAGCATCAGCGATCATTTTACCGATTTCAGCAGCGCCATTAGCGGAAATTGTTCCCACCTGTGCAATTTCTGCTGAAGTTTGGATTTTTTTTGCTTTTTTGAAGAGGTTTGCCACCACTTCTTCAACAGCAGCATCAATCCCACGTTTAAGATCCATTGGGTTCATGCCCGCAGCAACAGCTTTAACACCTTCTTGCACAATAGCTTGTCCTAAAACAGTTGCTGTTGTTGTTCCATCACCAGCGATATCATTGGTTTTAGAAGCAACTTCGCGCAACATTTGTGCACCCATATTTTCGAACTTATCTTCCAGTTCGATTTCCTTTGCAACGGATACACCATCTTTTGTGATACGAGGCGCACCGAATGATTTATCAATCACCACATTGCGACCTTTAGGGCCGAGTGTCACCTTAACAGCATTAGCAAGGATGTCGACACCGCGCAACAAACGCTCACGCGCTTCACGGCCAAATTTGACTTCTTTAGCAGCCATTTAATTTCTCCTTGGAGTTTTCTCAAAATAGTACACAATGAAAAACTAAGTGCTTCAATTAGCCCATAATTCCCATAATGTCAGATTCTTTCATGATGAGGAGGTCTTCCCCATTAATCTTGACTTCAGTTCCAGACCATTTTCCAAACAAAATACGGTCTCCTGTTTTGACTTCTAAAGGCACGCGCTTTCCGTTATCATCGAGAGCGCCATTGCCAACAGCAATCACTTCGCCTTCTTGGGGTTTTTCTTTTGCTGTATCAGGGATGATAATCCCACCAGCCGTTTTATTTTCAGATTCAACCCGACGGACAACGACACGGTCGTGAAGTGGGCGGAATTGTATATTAGCCATGTTTTAAATCCTTAAAACTGAACATAATTGAATTAATCTTAAAAGTTCTTGCTAGCACTCTCAAATTACGAGTGCTAGCATGTGTTAGATATAAAATCGGCATCTCTCAATGTCAAGAATAGCCATAAAAATAATTTCTCTAAATGAAGCTTCAAAGTCTTGCCTCTTATTGCACTTTCGCGTTATCTATCTTTTTTGAGAACCCGTGAACAAAAAAGGATCTTATCATGGTTGAAACACGTCAGGAAACGGATAGCTTTGGAACGATTTCGGTACGTCAAGATCGTTATTGGGGCGCACAAACTGAACGTTCTCTGCATAATTTTAATATTGGCAGTGAAAAGCAGCCTCTTGCCATCATCTATGCCTTAGTCCTTGTCAAAAAAGCAGCAGCGATTGTAAATATGGGCAAAGGAAAACTACCAGAAAATATTGGAAAAGCAATTATTGCCGCCGCTGATGAAGTGCTTGCTGGCGATTTTGATACGCATTTTCCACTGTCCGTCTGGCAAACAGGTTCTGGCACACAAAGCAATATGAATGTCAATGAAGTCATTGCTAATCGTGCTAGTAAGATTTTGGGAGGAAAACTTGGAAGCAAAAAACCAGTTCATCCCAATGACCATGTCAACATGAGCCAATCATCGAACGATTCCTTTCCCACGGCGCTTCACATTGCCACCACGTTGCAAACACGCCAACACTTACTGCCAATCCTTGAAGCTCTTATTGCGACATTAAAACAAAAAGAGCAAGAATTTGCAGATATCATTAAAATCGGCCGCACCCATACGCAAGATGCAACCCCTTTAACCTTAGGGCAAGAATTTTCAGGCTATCGTGCCGCATTAGAAGCCAATTTTCAGCGTATTGAAAATGCTCTAACCGATGTCCAAATGCTTGCTCAAGGTGGTACGGCTGTTGGCACAGGGCTGAATGCGCCAAAAGGTTTTGACGTTGCTTTTGCGCAAACAGTGAGCACTCTCACAGAAATAACGTTCCAAACTGCCAGCAATAAATTTGAAGCACTTGCCCATCATGGCGCCCTTGCGCATTTCCACGGGAGCTTGAATGCTCTCGCTGCTGATCTGTTTAAAATTGCCAATGACATTCGGTTTTTAGGCTCTGGTCCACGTTCCGGTTTAGGGGAACTCAGTCTTCCTGAAAATGAACCAGGCTCTTCTATTATGCCCGGCAAAGTCAACCCCACGCAATGTGAAGCCTTAACCATGGTCGCATGCCAAGTTTTTGGTAATCACACCAGCGTAACCTTTGCCGCAAGCCAAGGACATTTTGAACTCAACGTTTATAAACCTGTTATTGGCTATAACGTTTTACAATCAATTACCCTTCTTGGTGATTGCATGCGTTCTTTTGATATGCATTGCATTCAAGGATTACGAGCCAATCGTGTTCATATTCACTCACTCATGGAGCGCTCACTCATGTTAGTCACAGCTCTTGCACCAGAAATTGGCTATGAAAAAGCTGCTGAAATTGCCAAAGCAGCGCATAAAAATGATACAACTTTGCGCACCGAAGCATTAAAAGCAGGTGTTTTTGTAGAGGATTATGACCGATTAGTTGATCCTAAAAAGATGATTGCTCCCCAATAAACAACCCACTAAAAAAGATGCAAACATCTTAAAACAAATCTTTCTGTCAAAAGATCGGGGTGTAAACACCCCGATGATGACCGATAACAATTACCCACAGCGTTCATTTTAGGCTCTGATCCGCATTTATGCTATGGGTGGTTTTGTTGCTTATATTGTACTTAAAAGGCACAACGGTTTTGCAAAGGCATGGATAGTCATAGCTCAACACCCAATGGCTATACTGGCAGAAAGTGATTTAAATGGATATGACCTTAAGGTGTTTTTCATTCTAGCTTCGCGTCTTGATTTTGAAAATCTATTAGCTATCAACCAAACAGAATTAGCTCAAAAAAATCGGTATTATCGGTATTAATAGACATAATTTCAATCGAAGTATAAAAAGATTAATGAATTCATCGTAGTTACGCTTTACAATGTTATCATTATTGATAACATTGGGTAGATAACTCTTATCTCAATGAGATAATGTGTTTATTTATAATGATAATCTAGCGTTATCCATATTGAACGAGAATCCTAAATACCGTAAGATTTTCTCATTTTAAATCGGTCCCATGTTGCATCAATCAAAATCACTGACTTGCACATCACAAACGCAATGAATGTATGAATAGAAATTGTATCCGATAAGGACTACAAACGCCTCTAATGAACCACCTCAAGTGCCAAGGACTGTCACAACGGACAAAAGGGGCCTCTGTCACAACATTGTGGAGAGGACTGTCACAACACCCCACGAACTGGCAAATATAGTAATGGTACCGGCGTGCTCCTTTATGAAGCGTAAAAGAGATGCTCAATAGATTTATTATTATACCATTCACAATCGCTGTCATGAAATGGGTTTAGGAACATTGAGAAATGTCTCCTTTATGAAGCGTGAAGATGGGAGTGCTCAATAGATTTATTATTATATCATTCACAATCGCTGTCATGAAATGGGTTTAGGAACATTGAAAAATGTCTCTTTTATGAAGCGTGAAGATGGGGGTGCTCAATAGAGGAACAGCTGCTGGAACAAAATTCAATGCACCGAAAGGTTTTGACCTTTGCTGAAACAATCAGCTCTCTAACGGGGATATCCTTGACAGCTCGCAAGAAATTGGAGGCATTTGCCCATTATAGCGCCCTCACCCATTTCCACAAAAACCTGAATGGCACGCGCTAATCTCTTTAAAATCGCCAACGACTTTCAGTTTTTAGGCTCTCATCCACGTTCTGGCTTTAAGTGAACGGAACGGAGAGTTTATCCGTTTTACATGGCGCATAAGAAACCTCATGAGACTTGAGATTCTCGCACTTTACTCCTTCTTATTCTTCGTATTCCATTCAATCAATCAAAACTATTCGCTTGGATTATCATAAGCAAAAGTGGCATATAGATAAAAAAGAAATAAAGTCGCTCATCCCCTCAAGTGCTCAAAAGGCTATCGCAATACAAAGCTATGCAATATCAGAAACGAGCAAAGAATATGATGGTGCCAATATGCATTTTTTACGATCAATTGAATATGTAAGCACATTGATGTCAATCATAATGGATAATACATTTAATAACAAAAAGTGTTTTAATATATATAAAATAATGTTTTTTTAATAAGTAAAAAGCTTATTTACTATACTATAATTTTTTCTAAAACACAGAGAACACTGAAAGCGTATAAAAAAATCCTGAAAAATCAATATAAACCCGGCATAATAGCATGAAAACAAGTTTTAAGAACGCTTAAATATGGATAATTATAGAGTTTTTGAGTGTTTTAGTTTTCATAATGATATTAAGTATAGATTTTTTTAACCAATTTGTATATAATATGATTTGTATCTGAAATAAATTGGGGACGTTTTTATGAAAACAAAATGTTTAGTTGCACTATCTATTTTCACCTTCATTACCGCTTCAACAGCGCAAGCAGCAGATACGGTAATCTTTAAGCAATCAGAACCGAAGGTTTCATTGCAAGATGTTTCATCGTCACGTATTTCACCGGTTACTGTTTCTGCGCCTTTTTCTTGGTCTGGTTTTTATTTTGGAGGACAAATTGGATATTTTTCCAATAAAAATACTCTAAATTACGCACAAGAAGCCAGGGACGGAAAATGGGCTTGGGTTGATAGAGATTTATCACCGAAACTATCAGGATTGAGAGCAGGTTTGTATGCAGGTTCTAATATTGATCTGGGAGATCTTGTTTTCGGTTTTGATACCGACATGGTCTGGTCTGGGAGGAAAAGCACCCAAACAGACAATGGAAAGAAAATTCTAGATGAATCAAACTCCATTAACATTGCCTTTAAAAAAGCTGGGATTCCTATCATAAAACCTGCAGCTCAGGGTGAAACGATATCCAACTATGGTGACATTGTTGTTAGCAGTGTAACATTGAAAGAAACGTGGTCTGGTGCCACGCGCGCGCGCATTGGTTTTGCTTCCCATCGTCTTATGCCTTATATTGCAGGGGGTATAGCCTATAGACAGATGCAATATATCATGTCACTTTTATCAAAATCGCAAGAAGATTCGACAATTTTTGCTTCTGGCAATGTGTTAGATGAGACAAAAACAATGTTTGGTTACACTGTTGGTGGTGGTTTTGATCTTGCAATGACAGATAATATCATTATGCGGACAGAATATCGTTATTCAGATTTTTTTAAAAAGAAATTTGCAAACGATAACCTTAAAATCTCTTCTCAAACGCATGATGTTCGCTTTGGTATCGCTTATAAATTCTAAGTTTTTTTAGAAAAATTGAACGATTAAAAAACCCTGTTAAAAACGGGGTTTTTTAATGCCCCTTTCCCCCTAAAAAGACGTAGCTTCTAAAAACCTGTACTAAACTGTAAACAAATAGTCACGAAACAATAAAGCCTCTCCCTCTCTTAAAGCAAGCTCCTATCCTCTCAGCCTTTCATGTAATGCCTTTGGAATATAAAGCTTTACCATCATACCACTGGGCGCCATCGTAAAATAAATGAGAGCCGTTATTTAAGAGATATTTCTTTAAAATAAATATAGATATTGTGCATCAATTGCAGTTTTATAAGATGATGTTGACTTGGCCTCCCCGCTCTTAAAGGATAAAGATTCTAAACACCCATTTTTAAACACCATGTCCGTTTATAAAAGCACAAAAACCCTTGGAGACTCTTGGGGGATATTGGGCGGGCTTCTTTGGGTTCCTCCTCATGGAATGCCCTTAAATCTCAAGCAAGACAAACACTGAAGAATATCCAACACACACCGAAAAAAATACTGTAACGTTTCAAGGAAGTATGCCCTATATGACCACACTTCAAACGACAGTATTTTACCGCTATTGTATGCCAGAGTGGAGAGAGGATATTGCGGTTCTCTGTTTATGTAATTTCTATAACGGGGAGACAGCTTCATTTAGGGAGCACATGAAGTTGTCAAGGTAAAAACCAATTTCCAATCTTACCATTTCCCTCTGCTTTACGACTTTCAAAAGCCTCTAAAGCATAATCTTTTAAGCCTCTCATGCTCCTGTCTTTTAAAGAGAGGAGATTACACATTGCCCCATGTTTTTGTTTCTCACATATCTTTTTGGCGATCACGCCCCTCATGTCATACGACAACGCTTCAAACCAAACACACTCAAATCCAAGACACTTGGGTTGCCAATTCACATGCGTGTTTTAAAGAAACAGCTCTCAAAACCCTCAAGCCCATTTTGCGACAGCACCTACAAGAATATAAAATCTATAAAGCCTCTAAAGCACTATTTTTTAAACCTCTAAAACTCTGCCTTTTAAAGAGAGGAGATTACGCACTACCCCATGCTTTTGTTGCTCACATATCTTTTTGGCGATCACGCCCCTCATGTCATACGACAACGCTTCAAACCAAACACACTCAAATCCAAGACACTTGGGTTGCCAATTCACATGCGTGTTTTAAAGAAACAGCTCTCAAAACCCTCAAGCCCATTTTGCGACAGCACCCACAGGAATATAAAATCTATAGAGCACCATCTCTACACTTCATAAAAATGCAAGCTGGCACCATCCATCATATACTTTACCTCCAATGATGCCCTTGAAACGGTTCATAAGAGGCATTTTTATTCATTTTTTGTAAAATTTCACTCCACGCGAGCTCATCTAGCTTGTAACGTACAAGCGACATGATTTTAGTTGATTTACTATAAACAGACTTGAAATGAGAGAATCCTACGGTATTCAATGTTTTTCATTCAACATACAAAACATTGAATACGGTCTATAAATCCCACGTTTTATAACCCCCATGTTTTATAAAACAACGTGATGCGCCATAATAGGATAAAGGAAAATATTTATGAATTGGTGCGGGTGGTCGGACTCGAACCGACACTCCTCTCGGAACCAGATTTTGAGTCTGGCGCGTCTACCAGTTCCACCACACCCGCACACTGCTATAAAAGACAGGACTATAAAAGACAGACTTGTCGATTATTCCTTTGCACTATATGAAGAAGAACAGATTCGTCAACAGAAGACTTCTCATTTTTTAAGAATTCATATCATTTTCTTATCTATTTTATGAAATACTTTCTTTATTGGATTTCTCTACCGGATTTATAGCAATCTCATTTGTAAAGTCTTTACCTCTTAAACTTATAAAAGCCTCATGATATTAAACAAATTAAAGCTTTGGACGATTTCTTTAGCAAATCGGCGTACAGCACCACACTGGCTTGGTTTCATTGCCTTTATTGAAAGTTCTATTTTTCCAATTCCCATAGATGTTTTATATATTCCGATGCTGCTTATCCATCAAAAGCGGGTTTATCGTTATGCTTTGATTGCGACGATCTGTTCTGTATTAGGAGGCATTGCCGGTTGGTTTATCGGACATTTTGCCTATGATACCCTTGCCAAACCCATTTTAGAAATTTATGGTAAGGTTGAAAGTTTTGAATCTCTGAAAAATAGTGCAACCCTGCAGTTTCTCATCATTTTACTGATAACATCAGGTTTTTTTCATCTTCCCCCCATCAAGATTGTCACAATTTTGGCCGGTGTTATGAGTGTGCGTCTTGAATTTTTCATTCTTATTTGTATTTTTTCCAGAGGCGCTCGTTTTTATCTTCTCGCGTGGCTGATTAAACATTTTGGGCAAAAAGCAATGAATTTTCTAGTACAGCATTTTAAATGGATTGTTCTCATTGGTTGTGTTAGCCTCCTTTTAATTTATGGGATTTTCATAGCTTTTTTAAACAGGAAGCTTTTATAAGGAACAGACTTAATGGCATGCGTTTTGTCTTCTCACCCACTTTTACACAAACACCTTCATCTTGAACCCAGCAGAAAAGAACAAAGTTTATGGGCTTTTTTTCTCGCTTTTTGCTTGTCTGCCACAATAGGGATTGCCCTTGGTTTTGAATATTTCGGAGGATATCTTCCTTGCGATTTATGTCTCATAGAACGTTTTCCTTATTATGGAGCCATACCATTTTTGCTCTTAGCAGGTTTTGGGGCATGTTTTTTTCGCATAACTGCTTGGATACAACTTTTATTTTTGTGTGTTTTTGTCTTAATGTGCATCAGCCTTGTTTTAGCCGTTTATCATGCGGGTGTTGAATATGGCTTTTGGGCAGCTCCCCTCAGTTGTGGTTTAAGCGCAGTCAGAAAAACCTCAGACATTAACCAGCTGCTTAACCAATTAAACAACATTCATCCTCCTTCTTGTTCTGAAGCATCCGCACGCTTTCTTTTTCTCTCATTTGCCGGTTGGAATGTCGTCTCAAGCCTATTTTTCTCCCTTATAAGCCTCTATATTACTTCAAAAGGGCTCCTTTCAGTCCATAAAAAACTCTAACCATAAAATAGAAACGAAACCGCGTGCACTCGTTCTCTCCAATCGCTTTCCCCTACCAACAACCCTCCAGTCACCAATCCCCACCCAGAACCACCCACCGCCAAACCAACCCACCCACACCAACGAGTCACCAACATCCCTCCTCTAGCGTTGTACTCAAAAGACAAAAATAAGCAGATACATCCATTTTATGGTTTCACCTCTCTGTACTTATAAGCAACATTTTGATAAAAACTCGTGATAGAAAAGCCGTAAAATAATAAGTGAGGGGACCAATAAATATAAATGGTCTGCTATGGCTGAAGATAAGAACACAGAGCCTTCTACCCTATCACCTATTTCCTTAGATATAACCAAACTTGAAGAACCATGTGTTATGATGGAACATGATCATAATGCATGGCGTGAGCATATAAAAGAAAGGGATTTAAATGCGCCTTACGAAAAACCACCTCATATAAAACCACGAATCAAATCGGCACCACGCATCAGGCAAGTTTTTTGGTGCGATTTTCCTCATGATTCGATACTCCCTGAATTTTGGAAAAAGCGGCCTGTTTTAGTGCTTTCTAAGAATGCAAAATTATATGGAAATGTGACAGTTTTACCTTTTTCAACGAAATCACAACCCAATAATCCCGCTGCGTATCCAATACAATCTCCCATAGAGAATAAAAAAGCATGGATTATCTGCAATTATGTCACAACAGTTTCTGTAAGTCGTTTAAGTTGCTCACGTACCGTTCCAAGATTATCCTGCGAAGATTTTCATAAAGTTGTAGCTCTGATGCTTAAATATTTACCGCATTTACACTATTGACTTTTGAGAAAAATAAGTGTATCTATATCACCATACACGGCATCAGTAATGGTGGCCGCTTCCCCGCAAGGGGAGATAGGAACGAAGGAGTGGGAAACCGCTCCTTTCGTCATTTTTGGTATTTTTTTGAAAACTGCCATTTTTTGCAACCTTCCCTAGAACATATCCAACATTCATTCTCCACCGTTGTTGTTTTGAAATATTTGCGATTTTGGGTAAGCAGAAGACAATATCCACACCTTGGATCCGGTAAAGTTTCCCACGGAGATTACCGAGATGTTGTACATACTTATCATTTCATTGCACAAAAAATCGTTCTGCCGTTGCTTAAACTTTATATGATTTTCCGCAATGGGAATATCTTTCCAAGATTGAAAAAAATTTCATAATTTGGCATAACAAACAATCCCTTGTTCTTCGCGCTCTTGAAGTGTTCAATCGCTCAATTTACCAAAAGATATTCGACCTCACAACTTGTTTATTTACGTCCCTCAATACGGATGAAGCGGATGAAAAAGCCAGCATTTTTGAAAAGAAAAAAATAGTAAAGAGCATTTAATGATTCAAACGCTTTAAGACTACACAGAATACTCCATTCATCTTTGAACGCATCTGTTTCTGTTAAAGAGAGCTAATAATGCTTATATAATCTGAATAATATTAGTTTACTTACCATATGATAACCGATTGATAACGATAACGCTAAACACAGAACTTACATCACCACACCTCAAAATAGTATTTTTACGAGAGAACAAAGAAAATTCTGTAGTAAAACAGAAATCAACACCCAACCGATTTCTATCTCTTCACCAATAACAATTGTTTATTGCCCTAACCGCATTATTTCACCTGTCACACGACCCAACATAGCTTTTACAGATAGATTTTCTTCCTCTTCTCCTAGAAACGATCTATGCTATTTTGGGATTTATTGCTGAATTGCTTATGCTTGCACTTTGAATACCTTTCTCTCACCATATAAAAGGTAGATAAAAAAATAATTTCGTTTATCAGCTTTATTTTAAAGACATACCTATTTTTTACAGGATACGTTTTCCTTTCTATCAGCCCTATCGCATTTAATACACTTGTCGTTTCTAAACATGAACCACCAAGCATCACAATGGAACAATAGACACTCATCACTTTCATGGGCACTTGCATTGACAAGAGATAAACAAGAGTATTGATCATCACACACGGAGCAAAAATCTATAGCGACTACGCCATAGACTTTCGCCACGCACGGGTTATTCTTAAAGCATATTTATGATGAGATAATCATTTATGACATCCTTTTTGTTACGCCAAAGAACGGGTTTTGCTAACCAGTTTTGCTATTGTGCAAATTTTTCAAGAGAAATCCTCACTCGCTCATAGATGACAAGATTTCTTTATGGAGAGAACGTATAGCGCTCAGTTTTGACCTTTTCCATAACAACGATAAGTTCAAACTTTAACCAACGCGATAATAGACCTATTCTAAACGATTTACGCACCACCTCATCGGCAACAGGCTGCTCCAATATCGGTGTATTTATCGGTGCATTTACTTGAGGATTTTTTGCACTTCCACGCACCGTCAAAAAAGAAAATATTTTTCTCATGTTGCATTCTCATTTCAATTTATAATGGATTGCAAAGTGCCCAAAAAAATCAAACAAAAATAGAGAGGTAAGTTACGAAAACTACAGGGTAAATTTTACTGCCGCAAAATGTCTATTTTCCCCCATCTGAACAGTCATTGGAACATTATAAAAATTATTTTCATTGAAAAACAATTACTTATAATCTAGGGAAGAAAAGTAAAAATCTCCCCCAGAAAAAGAGATTACCTTCAAAATTATCAAAAAAAGCAGCACAATTTTAGTGATCTTTTTATTTTTTTTCTTTTGATAAAATTAATTGGCAGGTGTCTTAGGCGCCCCTCCGGTAGGTTCCCAATTCGCAACAGCCGCTAATTCCTCAATGAGCTTCTCTCTTGGTAAATTATTATCATCCACCAACTTGTACTGAACGGCATGTTCACTAAGCCACTTTATAAGCGTTCCTTTAACAGTTTTACCACCCTCAGCCTCACTCACCGCTTCCCATGCTGCAACAATAGCAGCAAGCTTTGGAGCATAACGTGGATGCGTTGGATCTTGAAACGCATAATATTTCTGATCCTTAGTCTCAGCAGAATCATCCTCAGGGAAAAAAATGGAGGGTACAGACCACGCGATGAAAGCCATTCTTTTAAATCATCAACGCGAACATATGAGGAATCTGCATCTATAAAATCCGAAAAATTATAGTACGACCATTCTATCTCTAATCGATTGCTTTTTCCCGCTTGAACGATAGCATGATAGGCTGCACGGAAATTAGCAGTTTTCTCTGATGATACGGAAAGGTTATCTTCGTAAATATCACTTTTTTCTGGTTCTAATTTGTTGACAAACAAATACTTTCCTAGATTTAATCCAACTATTAAAAGCGCTGCCTGCAGTATTGTTAGTTTTTCAGAAAGCCGCCAAAATTTCAAACTATCACTATTTTCCATATATGCTCCCTTTTTTTCTGCACAATTTCGCTCTTTTTTAAAAACATCAAAAACGTTTGTTAACGCGTAGAGATTATGCACTTTTCACATTTCAACTCATCCCATACTTTAAATAAAAACACAGCACCCACACTCCTCCTTGTGATACACAAGAAAATGATTTGAATTGATTTAAGATAAGAAGTTTTGAAGTGAGAGAATTTTACTGAATTTTGGGCTTTCATGCAAGATATCAGGCAAGTTACAAGGCGATAAATGCCCCTTCATAAAGCATAAATTTTTATGCGTGATCAAACAGTTTGATATGATAATATCTCTCTCATTTATGCACCCCCACCCTTAAACCTGCCCCTGCAATCACAGCACAAAAGATAATTCGTTACACGCTAACAAATCCACCTAAATGCAAAAGCTGTAACAACGCTAAAATGCGCGTAAATATCATAAGAATACTGTCTTACACCTCCACAAGCAGAATGAGTGGCGTAAAAACTGTACAATAAAATGCCATGCCTATAATGAACCGTGCTAAAGACTGTCGCAACACTGGGAGCTAAGGTGTATGATGATGCCGGCTTGCTCTTTTACGAAGCGTAAAGATTAAGAAGACTCAATGGAGTTTATATTATTTCATGGACATTTTGCTGCTCTACCCTTCTATACTCTTCACGGGGCCCCCCACGCGAAATGGGCTTTTATCCCTTGAATAAAGATCTCCTTTAAAAGAATCATTTCAAATTCTAAGAGCTGTTACAGTCTTTTGAACGCATAAAATGAATGATGATGCTAGCTTATTCCTTTCCTATATTCTCGAACATCAATACATTGAAATGCTCCATTCAAACGCCCCTTTAGCAAAATAAAGCACATTGTCTCTTAAATTTTTTCACGTAATCATTTCTTTCATGCGCCCCTGTCGTCTCCATTTGATAAATCTCCTTGTACTTTCTCAGCATCCCAGCACCTTTTTTCTCAGTGCAACCTTTTTGCAATTTTTCAGTTTTGAACTTTTAGATTGACTTTCGGTTTATTTTTCTTATGTTTTAGAATTATTCTAAAGTGCAAAGGAACAGAAAATGTTGAAATTGTTTTTTTCATTTGTACAACGTAAAGCTCTGTCCTTTCGTTCAGCACAAAACGTGATACTTAAAGCGCTCAAATTAAAAGAGCAACATGCGGCGCTCTATTTAAAATATGCAAAAGCTCTAGCACCTTATTCCTCTAAGGAAGCCGCGGTTTTTACCGCCATGGGGCTTCAAGAGCTTAAAAATTATAAGCAACTTTTGTGCCTTTCTTGCCATAATCGTGCAAACACTATCGGTTCATTATGTGACAGAACTTCTCTTGTGAAAGGAAAGAGCCGCCATCCCTCCCCAAAAACAACAGCGGCAAATCACACCATAAAAAAGCCTTCGAAAACGCAAAGACAAACACTTTTGACTTGGATTCAACCAGGTCTTGCAGGGTTAATGGATGGCTCTGTCTCCACCCTTGCCCCCATTTTTGCCGCAGCTTTTGCCACGGGAGACACGCATCAAACTTTTTTGATAGGGCTCTCAGCTTCAATTGGTGCGGGACTTTCAATGGGTTTTACAGAAGCAGCCCATGATGACGGCAAATTATCAGGGCGTGGTTCGCCATTAAAAAGAGGTCTTGCCAGCGGCATTATGACAACATTAGGAGGACTAGGTCATACTCTTCCCTATTTGATCAACTCTTTTTATGTAGCAACAATTATTGCTTTTATCATTGTTTTTTTTGAACTAGGCGCCATCGTCTGGATTCAGAACAAATACATGTCAACTCCCTTTTGGCGCGCCTCTTTACAGGTCATCATTGGTGGTGCTCTGGTTTTTGCCACGGGTATTCTTATCGGTAGTATCTAAAAAATCTTATCTGTAACCATAATTTAGATCTCAAATAAGCGCATGCCCCTAGGCATAAGCCATCCTTGATGATGCCATTATTGAAAAATGCCATTGATAATGTTAGGTGGTGTTGTGGAATATTTTAGGTCAGCCAAAGATGATAAGCAAGCTCTGGGGACAACCTATATCCACACACCTTTATCGACTTGGTTTTATAGATATCTTTTGTTAAAGTATCATTTTCTTCTAGACCTCATATTTTGGAAATGCCTCGATCATGTCGCACACTGAAACAAACGTCCCTCTAAACAACCATCCTGTCTCTTCTCAATCTTCACATGCCCAGACTTTATTTGTTCAGCGTCTTGCACACGGACAAGGTTTAGAACTTCCTTGCTACGCGACAGCAGGTTCTGCGGGTCTTGATCTACGGGCAGCAATTGGAGAAGAAGAAACGCTTGTTCTTGCCCCTGGGCAGCGGGCGCTTATTCCAACAGGTCTCATTTTTCATTTATCTCTTGGGTTTGAAGCACAAATACGTCCACGCTCTGGCTTAGCCTTAAAACACGGCATCACATGCCTCAACACTCCAGGAACGATTGATAGTGACTACCGTGGTGAAGTCAAAGTCCTTCTTATCAATTTAGGACAAGAAGACTTTTCCATCCAACGAGGCATGCGCATTGCCCAAACAGTCATCGCCCCCGTATCTCAAGTTAATGTTTGCGCCATTGAACCAGAGCAAAATACCCAAAGCCATAACGAGAGCCGTGGAACAGGAGGTTTTGGTTCAACGGGACACACTTAAGAAGCTCTGAAAAATCTCTACTCTCAAAATAACACATACCCAACCACTCTTTCACTAGAAGTCCCTTGGGCTTTTAAAGTGTAGAAGGAGTGCGCATTTGCTTTCAAAGTTTTTTCACTAAACGCACCTCTAAACAAGCATCTCTCAATTACGTCTCGTGCACTATACAAAACTTCATTATCACCAGATACCCCTCCCCCATAACAAAAACATTGGCACTAACCATTGAGCGTTCACACACTGCTTGTAATGTCGACAATCTATACATCATATTGATTTATAATAATAATGAATTGTCTTTCAACTTAAATGAGAAATCTCAATACTGTAAGATTGTTTTATGGCAAGCCTATTTATATTAAATCAATCAAAAGCATGTTTCTCACATTCCAAACGTGGCTAGCATGCAGATAAAAACTGGAAAAATGCCTATAATGAATACGTGTCCTAAACACTATCGCAACATTGGGAAAAAAATATAAATACGATAATGGTGCTCGCTTGCTCTTTTGTTAAGCGTAAAGATGGTGATGTTTGATAGGTTTTTTGATTATTTTACGGGGGCTTTACCGTTATACCATTTATGAACACCGCCGCAAAAAAGGCTTTAAGATGTATTAAGATACACAACAATCGCCTCTGCTGTTTTCTTGATCGCACCTCTTGCGGCAAGATGAGTAGAGCTTAATCCTAAAAAAACCGATTCAATATATGAAACCCCTGCATAATATCAAACCCATGCGTATTTGGTTTAATAAATCCACGGAACCCTCATCAATTTCACTCTACGACTTTGAGTAATATGCTTTGCTTCCTGCAACAAAGGCTGTTTTTTATCACTGATCAGAGACATCGGCTGGAATATTAGCGTTTCCCGCAGTGCCCGTTGTTACGGCATCCACACGCCCCACAACGTTACCACCCGCTCCATCGACAGCAGCATCCGCTACCCCTGTTGTTTTATTATTGATCTCACCTCTTGAGACAAGATTGGTAGAGTTTTGCAATCCTACAAGACCGATTTTATGATATCCAGCCATGCGTATTTGATTTAATAAATCGATGACAGTACCATAATCAATTTCGCTATCCGCTTTGATTAAAATTTTTGCCTCTAAATTTTGCGTAGTTTCCCTCAACAAAGCTTCTCTCAAAGCTGCTTGTTCTACAAGATGATCACCAATGTAAAGAGAACGATCTTTTTGCAACGTAACATAAAGAGGTTCATCAGACTGAACCACTGAAGGTGCTTGAGTTATAGAAGGAAGCTGAACGGAAATGGCAGATGTTGCCAAAGGCGCAGCAACCATAAAAACAATAAGCAACACCAATACAACATCAATAAAAGGGGTCACATTGATTTCGCTTTGCAACCCACTCTCGTCTATATCCCAATCATTATTAAGGCTTGCTTTCATTTTTTATGACTTTTCTGTTGTCTTTGTCTATCAAGTTCACGGCTCAAGAGCCTTTCAAGAGCAGCAGCGATATCACCTAAATCACTGCGATAACCACTCAAAGCACGCATAAGGCTATTATACATAACAACGGCGGGAATAGCTACAAAAAGCCCAACAGCCGTTGCGAATAAGGCTTCAGCAATTCCAGGCGCCACCACATCAAGTCGCGTTGTTTGAGACTGAGCAATCCCAATAAAAGAATTCATAATTCCCCAAACAGTTGCAAAAAGGCCAACAAAAGGAGCAATTGCGCCAATAGTTGCAAGAACAGCGCTTCCACATGCAACACGGCGTGTAGCAGCCAGCAAGCAGCGTGACAAAAGTGAATGAACCCTTTCTTTTAAACCTTCATGAACATCACGAGCCTTAGCATCGCGAACATCGCGGGAAACATCTTCATATTGATTGCTCTCCTCATAAAAGAGAATATCTTCAATCGTTTGTGCACTTTCCCCTGTACTGTTTTTTTCACCAGAGCTTTCGTTTATCCCTTCAGGAGCAGAAAAATGAACCTGTTGTGCAGAAAGATACACCTCTTTAAGAACTTCTTTGAGAAAAAATACACCAGCTCCTTTGCTTTCTTTCAAGCTAGCTGCCAAACGCGTAAGAGTCTGAGCATTTAGAACCAATTGAAGTTCATGACGTACTCTTCGTTTTACCAAAGTGATCTCGACAATTTTCACAAAAGCAATTGTCCAAGACACAAGTGAAGCAAGTAACAAAATAATGATAACGGCTTTTACCACCCAATCAGCAGCCATAAACATAGAAAGAGGAGAAAAATCATGCACTGTCAATACAGAAGACATATTATCTAAAGGGACTGTTTTATCTAAAGGGACTGTTTCAGATTCCATTTTTATCTCACATTCTTGTGCTCTTATCTTTATTTATGAGCTGGATCGTCACCCCGCATAGCATCACTGTTCCACAATGCCACGACCCTTTTAACGTCACTTGTGTATTCCTCTTAAGAAAGAAAACTTGATAAATCAAGTATAGTTTTATTTCACAAGCTCTCTCTTAATTCTAAAGAAATTACTCAAGAAATTTTTCTCTAACAATTCAACAAGTTTATCTTACCCAATCAATTTATTGCATAAATTAGGCAAAATGATAAACTTACAAGAAGTATCGCATATAATATTTTAATTTATAAGAATAATTTATCATCGTTCCTGTTAAATAAATCTCTCATATCGCAAAGCTTTTCTCATTTCAGCAGCTCTTTTAAAGCCAACAAAATATTTGCTTACATGAAACAAGCAGCAAAAATATCATAAAATCCTCGGAGAAAAGGATATGCACTTCTCTAACAACCAGTGCACTAAAGTACCTCTCCTATCCTAAAATAAAAATATACCTTACGTTTTTAAAAAAGAACGATCGCAATATCTTAAACTGACCAAAAGTATCATGGGGAGCGCATGTTGCCCCCAAATACATAGAGAGCAAAGAGCCGCAATATTATTTTCTTTTTCTTTGCTGCAAAAGTATAAAAATGACAGTACTTCTGCCGCAAAATCGCAACAACGATGTTTTTTAGCTGTCACAAGCTTAAAAAATAGGTCTCAGCACACTTTTAAAAAACTTTTATAAAAAAACTGCGCCACGAGAAACTGAAGAATGGTGCTAAATTTCTGCAAAAGCATAAGGCAATTCTCAACAGATGCGACCCTTTACAGACAAAGCATATCGTATAGGAAAGATTTATTTTATCAAAAACAGTTTTAAATTCAACAAAATGAAAGGAACCAAAAAAAGCTTTTGGCGTTACTCAAGCAGTGAAAATTTTCACTCCAATGCAAATGATCACTATGAACACACCAATACAAATATAATGAATCAAGAGGGAAAAATACCATGGCCCATAATAAAACAACACAGCACGATAAAACAGCCGTAGAAAAAGACCTACAAGGACAATTAGAAACGTTACGCACTGAAATTTCAGGGATTACCTCAACCCTAACAGATCTTGGTGCAAACAAATTCAACGCCGCCAAAGACAAAGCGGAAAAACTATATCACTCAGCGAAAGAAAGTGGTGAAGACATGATGTCTCAAGCAAAAGACAAAATCAGTGATCTTGAACAAACTCTGAACCAATGCGTTCGCAAAAACCCTGGCAAAAGCGTTTTGTTTGCCGCAGGGGTTGGTTTTATTCTTTCTCAATTACTACGTCGTTAAGCAATGCATAAGTTTATCGCTCCTCTTTTAAACCATCTTGTCGGTGGAGGGCTTAAAAGCACAGTCAAGCAAGTACGCCTTCAAGCAATTTTCTATGGGTTTATTAGCATTTCATTCTTCATGTCTTTGCTTTTTTTATGTACCATCGGTTTTATTGCGTTATGTTCTGTTATGAAGCCTCTTGCTGCCGCCAGTATCATGTTTTTAATTTGTCTTTCTCTTGCGGGATTAAGTCTTATTATCAGTCGCGTTCTCAAAACTTATCAACGCTATGACCAACAAAAAAAGACAGAAGAACAACGCCACAAACTCATGACAGATGCGACTGTTTCCAGCCTTGCAGCTCTCGGTCAACATCTCCCTTTTGCCAAATTGAGTGTTCCCATTCTCGGACTTGCAACTTATTTTTTGTGGAAAAAAGATAAAAAAGACCGCTTTTCAAAGTAAAATATGTAAAACTGTCACTCTAAATTCCCCCTCAGTGTGCTTTCTTTTATAACAAAAGAAAGCACATTTTTTTCCTCATAGTCTCTTTAGCTTCTTCAAATACCTGAAAAAAATCCCCTTCATTTTGCTAAAAATTCCATAGAACCGCTACACTCTCTTTCAGATTGCAACCCATTTTTCATGAACATAACAACATAAGGCAATGCTTGCATTAGAAGTCCTAGATTAATTCGAAGCCATTTATTGTTTTTTGAAGGAAATGATGTTCCGTTTCTGCCTTTCTCTATATTTTCATAAGCTTTTTTCAGAACCGAAGGTCACGTCATCGATTTGAATTTATAAAGCAAAAATATTCCCCGTATGAAAATTCTTTTTTCAAAAAATCTGAAATTTTTACAGATAAGAAAGTTGTAAAAACGTCCATTACACAACAAAAATTTATCAATTCTGATACTGATAAAATAGAGGTCATACCTATAATTCACGTCACAGAAAAAACAAATAAAGAAAATTTTATAGAAATATTTGCTGATGGCATTCAAGCAATTTTTAATTTATCTCGTACAGGACATCGTGCTTTGATAATAGTTTTAGAAGAATATCGATCTAATAAATCAACAAACGAAGATCCCAGCAGCGTTACCTTAATTTGGTTTGATGGGGGTATAAATGGAAAAAAGCGCGATATGGTCGACAGAACTTTTCACAACGGTTTAAGAGAACTTATACAAAAAGGAATTTTGAAACCAAAATTGCCTAATCAATACTGGGTGAATCCTATTCTGTTATTCAAAGAAGAAAAAGTTGCTTTTATGAAAGAATATCAAATAGAATCATCTTCTACCAAACCGGATATTTCATCCGTTGAACATCAAACAGATCTTGAAGATTTTATAACAAAATAACTTGTATCATTTATCGTACTGTGTATATTGTGGAGCATCTTGATTTAAGCGCGTGAGGGGAAAATAATGTCAAAATCACAAATAAGCAAAGAGGCGCTCGTCCTTTTGCTTTTATGGCTTCGTGGTCCTTTAAGATTGATACTAAGCCTTATAGTGATAATAGGGTTTGTGGGATTGTTTACAATTCCTATTATAATATTATCAATAGGTTGGTCAAAAGCACTAATAAACATTACAATTTGTTCGTTTATATTAGGTTTTGGCTCTTTCCTTCTCATTTTTTATTATGATAGACTTATAAGATATTTACAATAAACTGTTCACATATTTTTCCATTAACAATACTAATAAAAAACAAAAGATCACGATAATTAAATCTGTATTCCGATATAATTGATGAGATTAATACATATAATTTTTAAAGAGGGGAAAAATGAAAAAATTTATTTTAATATGCTTGGCTCTATTGACTATAGGATTGAATATTACAGGTTGTGGTAAAAGTGAAGAGGAAAAACGTAGAGCCCAACAAGAAGAACAAGCTAAAAAGTTTTTTGAAACAAAATCGCCAGATACAGATCGTGGACATGCATATTAAATAAATACCCCACGACAATAAAATGTGAGTTATCAATCTCTAACTAAAAGAGTATTTTGTGTAACTCACACCCGACAACGTCATTGTACACTTTAACACGTATGAAGACAATCAGTTTTAAAAACTTTGGAAAGGCTTTTCATAACCTATCCGCTTAACGCTAAGTATTTATATAACAAAATACCCATTTATTATCTTTTCTTGTCTTTTTTATAATATTTTCAAATATATATCACTTAAAATACCTTATTATTTTCATCACTTTCTTTTGACTTATCCCCCTATAAGCTTTCTCTTTAATCATGATCTCAAAGCCGCGTGAGAAAAGAACAAGATAAGCCTTTTGGTTATTGATAAGGGGCACACGTGCGCCTAACGATACGCTTTTACAGAATTTCCCAGCCTTTAAAACTTAAGGCTTTTAGCCTTCTCATTTAAATGCAGGTTTGATGTCATGATTTTGGGGTGCGATTATTAAGAGTTTGAGAAGCGAAGAGCTTTTCATTTAAAAAGCAAAACGAAATGACGTATAGCCAAGGAAACGCGCTCTCCCATAGCGCTATAGTAAACAACCTATAGGATATTTTAAACACAACAATTTTCCATAACGAGCGTTGTCCACCAAGGACTGCGTGGATTATAATTAACTTTTTTCTGATAAGATTTGCAGTAGAATATTGTCTTGATTTTTAAATAGCGCTTGAGAGAACGCTTTATTAATAATGGTCAATATTAATTATGGTCAATGGGATTATAGCTCCCATGATCTCTTCGCCAATCTTCTGGTTGTTGAAATTGGCTCGACCATAAACCGTTTTGTGCTTTTTGAGCAGCAGATTGTAGAGTTTTATAGTCTGCGGGGGATGGAAAATGATGCTGATCTTTTGTCAACACCATCAACCCTTCTGCCAGCCCCAACCGCGCCAGATCAACCCCATCTACAAAACATTGTGCATAATGAACCTGTTGAACGACACGTGCTTGCCGACAAGTAACCTTTTTATCAATTGTTTTTGAAACAAGCCAAGCCGTAACAAAAGCACCGCAAGGCCACTTAACTCCGTTGCGTGAGGCAAATTGCCTCATTTCACAGCTTTCCACACCATATAAACGGATATCACGGATGATCTTTTTTCTCCATCCATCATCTACAAGCGTGATCATTTTAAAGGTCACACCACTTGTAACCTGTATAGCACCGGAATAGACCGGCACATTTTCTTCATAAAATTGTGATGCGAGTGGTTCTGGATGCAATACCACATTTTGTTGATTTACGTCTTGTTGGTTTGCATAATCTATCAATTGTGACTTCGGACTTTGAACGGGGTTTCCAATTGTCTTTTCTGATCCTTCAAAAAGAGAAAATTGCATAATATTTTCAGTATGTTGACTGAAATAAAAGTATCCTAAAATAATAATACAAATTAAGAAAATATATTTAGGCGCTGCTCGAAGATATTTTAAAAGTATCATTTTGAATATTACTATATTTTTTGTTCATTAAATAATAAAAGATTAAATATTATTAATTTATCGATAGAAAAATTTATTTTTTTCATTTATATGATTCCCGATTAATATTTTGAATATTAATTTTGTGATTAACTTAAACATAAAGCGGGGGAATTTTCATGAAAAACATGAATAATTCGTTCATTAATGAACATACCTTACAAAAAACTATTCTATCCAACACCCAAAAGAAATGGTTAACAGCAGCATTGATGCTGTTTATTGCCTTCATGGCACTGAGTGAACCAGCATTTGCCGATGGCGGCTTCGGAAAAATTGAAACTGCTCTTGATAAAATAATTGAAGCTTTAACAGGAAAAATTGCAACATCAATTGCAACCATTGCGGTTGCTGGTATTGGGCTTGCATGGATTGCTGGTTATGTTGAAATGCGTAAAGCTTTTTTCGTTTGTGTTGGCATCGGCATTGTTATGGGTGCAACGCAAATCGTATCAATGTTTTCCCATTAAACTTTGCCTTTCAAAGCCATGAAAGAGCATGACAAGCTAACAGAAGATACGTTATTTCTTGCTTGCACGCGCCCTGCAATGATTGCGGGCGTAACAGTGGAAGCTATGGGATTAAATGGGATAGGAACGATGATATTGTTCATTATGGCAGGCAATATTTTTCTTCTAACCTTTGGTGTGATGCTGCATTTCATATTCAAGGAAATCCTAAAGCATGACCATAACAAATTTCGTATTCTTCTGACATGGCAAAAGACATCTATTTTTGCCAGAAATTCGAGTCTATGGGGTGGGGGAAGTATTTCTCCATTACGATTAATTCGTAATTATGAGGAATTATAATGAATAGAACAGAGCGCAAACGTGAAAAGCAGCCAGAGGCGATCATTCCTTATGTGCGCCATGTCAATAAACACATCATTGCGCTGGATTCACGCGCTCTCATGAGCGTTATTAAACTTGAAGGGATTAACTTTGAGACAGCGGATATTATTGATCTGAATGTGCTTCACGAACAGCTCAATAATCTGTTTAAAAACATAGCGGATGAACGGATAGCGCTTTATAGCCATATTATCAGAAAGCGTGAAACGATTTATCCGGATGGGAATTTCAGATCGGCATTTGCCAAGCAATTAGATGATAAATATCGCGAGCGGATGATTTCACAGGAGCTTTATCGCAATGATCTTTATCTTTCTATTTTGTGGAATCCACACGTTGATCAAACGGATAAATTAGTGGAGTTTTTCAAACGTTTAGGCAAAGCCAAGCAAGAAAAGACAGAAGTTGATGCAGAGTCCATTCGCAAGCTTGAAGATATTACCACAGATCTTATTCAAAATTTAGAGCGTTATGGTGCAAAAAGACTGAGTCTTTATGAACATGAAGGTAATATTTATTCGCAGCAAAGTGAGTTTATCCACCAATTGGTGGGAGGTCGTCGTGAACGGATACCTCTCACATGGGGGACGATAGCTTCGACTGTTTATTCAGACCGTCTCATTTTTGGGAAAGAGATCATAGAAATACGCTATGAGGCGGCACAGCGGTTTGCGGGCATGTTTGGTTGGAAAGAATATCCAGCAAAAACTAGGGTAGGCATGGCGGATGGTTTGCTCACCCTTCCCTTTGAGTTTATTTTCACCCAATCGTTTATTTTCAAGAGCAAAAATGCTGCCAAGCAAATTATGGGGCGCAAACAGAATCAAATGGTCAATGCAGGAGATCGAGCAGGTTCACAAATTATGGAACTGGATGATGCGCTTGATGATCTTGAATCCAATCGTTTTGTTTTAGGGGAACATCATTTATCATTGGCAGTTTTTGCTGATACGCCGCAAGAGTTAGCGGATAATCTTGCCAAAGCGCGTTCTCGTCTTACAGATGGTGGGGCTGTGATTGCGCGGGAAGACTTAGGGTTAGCAGCAGCTTGGTGGGCACAATTGCCTGGCAATTATGCTTATCGCACCCGCTCTGGTGCAATAACAAGCCGCAACTATGCAGCGCTTTCTCCTTTTCATTCTTTTCCGGTTGGAAAAATAGATGGCAATGTATGGGGACCAGCGGTAGCCTTGATGAAAACCTCTGCTGGTTCACCGTTTTATTTTAACTTTCACTTTGGAGATTTAGGCAATACGTTTGTGTGTGGTCCTTCTGGTTCTGGGAAAACGGTTATTGTTAATTTTCTTTTAGCACAACTTCAAAAGCATGATCCCAATATGGTCTTTTTTGACAAAGATCGGGGCGCAGAACTTTTTGTCAGAGCGGGTGGCGGCACTTATATGCCCTTGAAGAATGGTAGACCGACAGGCATAGCACCGCTAAAAGGCTTAGACTATAACAATCCAGCAGATAGAGTTTTTTTACGCCAATGGATTATCAAGCTTGTTTCGTCTGAAGATCAAAAGATCAGTGAATCAGAAAGACAAGATATTTCTGCTGCTGTTGACCAACTTGCCTTATTACCCAAAGAACAACGGACGATATCGGCCTTACAAATGTTTTTTGACACCACGCATAGGGAGGGGATAGCGGGTCGTTTAGAGAGATGGTGTAAAGGCAATGCCTTAGGGTGGGTTTTTGACAATCCTGATGACGACATTGGCATTGATGCAAAATTTATTGGTTATGACATGACGGATTTTTTAGACAATAATGAAATTCGTCCCCCCTTAATGATGTATCTTTTTCATAGGATTTTGTCTCTGATTGATGGACGTCGTATTATCATTGTCATTGATGAGTTTTGGAAAGCCTTAGAGGATGATTCCTTTAAAGCCTTTGCGCAAGACAGGCTGAAAACTATCCGTAAACAAAATGGTTTGATGTTGTTTGCAACGCAATCTCCCAAAGATGCGATCAATTCGACCATTGCCCACACCATTATAGAGCAATGCCCCACACAGATTTATTTTCCCAATCAAAAGGGCAATCATGGGGATTATGTAGAAGGTTTTAAATTATCGGACAGAGAATTTAACCTGATACAATCAGAATTAAGCCGTGAGTCACGGCGTTTTCTCATCAAACAAGGACAAAGTTCAGTTGTAGCAGAACTGAATTTACGCGGCTTTGATGATGAAATAGCCATTTTAAGTGGCACCACCAAGAATATTGAACTCCTAGAGACCATTATGGATGAAGTTGGACAATCTCCAGAAAAATGGCTTCCTATTTTTCAAGAAAGGTCAAAACAATGAAAAAACTTTTATTGGCAACAGCTCTTTGCGCAATTTCTTTTGGACCTCAAGCAAATGCATTTGGAGGTGGTCCCTTTGATTATAAAATACTGCTGGAAAATATAGAGCAAGCCAAAAGATTGAAAGAACAAGTTGCAAAAGCAGAACAACAAATTCAACAAGGTGCACAACAGCTTGAGCAATTAAAGAGCCAACTCGATCAAGCGAAACAGTTATATAACTCCTTAAATGTCAAGCCTGACATTTCGGGATTGAAAGAGATGTTTAACAAGCAAGGGAGCAGTGGCGCCCTTCCTTCAGACTTTAACCACTTTCAACAATCAATGGGCAGTGGCGGCGGTGGCGGTGGCGGCGGCAGCAAAAACACGCAAAAATGGCAAGAAGA
>NZ_JBHIRW010000018.1:0-16532 GCF_042197445.1 Bartonella sp. AA1HLJMS
CTTATGCCTTATGCCTTATGCCTTATGCCTTATGCCTTATGCCTTATGCCTTATGCCTTATGCCTTATGCCTTATGCTGTAAAATATTGTCATTTGAGGTAGGGTGAGATGGAGGCATTAGAGGCAAGGATATGCCGTCGAGGGACCTTCAAGCATATCAATAATTCGGGTATATCAATAAGGTGCTTTTTGTGAGAGTGTCTGGATATTGGAGGGTAGGGGTTATCTGTCCGTGTCTGGTGAAACAGTATTCTTTGAGGGGTGGTGAGAGGTGGTTGCCCAAATGCAATATACGCGATAAAAAGTGGGATTGTTAACAGACTCTTGTTTATTGAGTGGTGGGTTAGTTTGGAAATTTTGTTTGGCTGCCTTTTGTAAAGATAGAAGAGCGTAAAAACGTGAATCCGTAAAAGTGAAGTGAAGAATTTATGCGTTGTATGCTTTTGTCTTGACATGGAATGGGGGAAAGGACTGGGGAACGAGTCTGCAAATGAATTGGAAAGCTAGGATGAAGCATGTGAAAATTGGCACTGTGGGAGAAGCTTTTTGGTGTGTGTGTGAAGCTTTGTCTTTTGGGTGGGGTCTTTGCTTCGAAGCGGAATTGATCGGTATTTGTGGGAGCTTTCGCTCTTTGTGTTGGAGAGGGATGGGTGTAAGAATATTTAGAAAAGGCTTGCTTGTTGAATGTGGTGAAATACCGTTGCTTGAGGGGTATGGTGTGCTGATCTGTCTGAGTGGGGTTGGTAGGAGGAAACTGCTACAAGATGTCGGATTCTTGACAGAGCAGTGTAAGATGCTGGGGGAAAAATTTCGTTTGACTGCTTTCTGTAGAGATGTAAAAGCGTAAAAACGTGAATACGTAAAAGTGAAGTGAAGGATTTATGCGTTGTATGCTTTTGTCTTGACATGGAATGTGGTCGGAGAACTAGGGGACGCATTTGTGAATGGAGCGGGGAAAGCTGGGATGAAGAGGGGTATAAATCGCGTTGACTGGAGAAAAGTGTGTGAGGGAATATTTTAGGGCAGCGCTTATCTGTCGTGTCTGATAAAATTGCCTTCTTTGAAGTGTCGTGATCTGAAGCTTATATTTTAAGGGTGTTGGATATATTGGCGAGGGATGTTGATGGGTGTGCTTTTGTCTAATCAGAAATCAACCACAAGATTGCTTTTTGTTTTTTCGCTTCGAGCTCTCTAAAGTTTTTCAAAAGTGCGTATTCTTTTTCGCTGTATGTGTCTTGATCGTGGTGTAAGGCATGTTCTTTTGTGGGAATATCTGCTGTTAAAAGGTCCGCATAAAAAAAGTTCATAGGAACCTCTAGTTTTTTAGCAATTTCGAGCAAACACCCCGCGCTTACACGATTAAATCCTTTTTCGTATTTCTGGATTTGTTGAAAACTGACACCTAAATGGCTTCCTAATTCCTTTTGAGAAAGTCCCATTGAAATTCTTCTATGACGGATCTTTTTACCTATTGAAATATCGTTGAAATGTGAATTTTTAGTTTGCACTTCAAGCTCCCCTCCGGTTGCGAGCGCCCTCGCATTGGTATTCCGGGAGTAGTAAAGTACTGAGCTCTAGTCAGCATTTTTGCTTTTAGTGCTTATCACACCTGGACATAGCAAAAACTCCCGGAATCCCGGGACACCCACAAAGTGGGTTCATTCTTACGCTAGAGCTTAGGGCTTTACTATCCCTTATTGATCGTTGCGTGGACGATCAATATATCCTTTGAGTGATAAAGTAATTTCAAGGGATTGGCAAGAACAATTAAAAGATTTTCTAGTCTGTTATATTGTAAAATAGGGATGTTTGGGGGGGTGGTAATCTGATGTTAGTAGGGGAATTTACTGGGGAAGAGGTTGGATGATAGTTTAAAACCGGTGCGGGGTGGAAGCTTTATTCAGCAGAGGAAAATTTGCTTTTTGAAGTCGAATTGTAGATCAGAGCTTATCTGGCGTGTTTGATGAAACACCATTCTTTGAAGTGTGGGATAGCCATATGAAATAATCAGCAGGGAAATCTGATAGACGAGAAATCAGCTTGTTGACAGACCCGTGTTTACAGAGCTGCGTGGGGTGGTGATGTGGGTGTTTCGTTTGGCTTTTTTCTGTAATGATGTAAAAGCGTAAAAATGTGAATCTGTAAAATTATGCGGAGGATTTGGGCTTTATGTGGGCTCTTATCTTTTTGGGTGTGTCCCATTTTTTTTAATTGTTGAATGCTTGTCAAATTTTGTTGCTGATTTTTATGTCATTTTTTGTGTTTGAGGTTTTGGTTTCTCTTTAGTTGGAAGGAACATGATGATGGTAGATGAACATTGTCTTCCCTTACGTCGAAGAGGGCGGAAAAAAGGGGCTTTAAATAAAACAACAAAGCGATTTAATGAAGCTCTTTTGACAGCGGCGGAGCAGGCTGGATATCACTATGGTGAAGATGGGCTGGTGTCTTATCTTCAGTATCATGCGTTGAATAATCCCGTACCTTTTTTTTCGCTGCTGGCAAAAGTGTTGCCTCTTCAGGGGGCTGGAGAAGGGCAGGTTAAAACAGTTTCGCGTATCGAGATTGTACCAGTGAATGCAAAAAATAGCGAACCGGAGAAGCATGATCCTTTGGTTACTGAGGCTTGAAGTTACGAGAAAATATTGGGTTTTGGCACATGATGTTTAAGGGATATTGTCTTTGAACGGGGATGCTAGATGTTTGTCTGAAAGCTTATGATTGAAATTGCGGTGAGGGGCGTGTGCTTTAGGCGTGTGAGCTGTGAAGTTGTTGGGCTTTGGTGGGGGATGCATGAGGACGTGGACTGGAGGAGACTTCGGTGCATATGGTGTTTTTTGGGGGTACATGGCGTCTGGGGTGGTCTGTTTGAAGAGGGGCCGGCAAGATGCTTTTATGGCGATGCGTGAGGGGCGCGATACCTGAAAGATGTTGGGGAGTGCTTGATGATATTTGCTGTTTTGGACATCTGGTGAAGATTTGGTTTTTTCTCGTTATTGAAGGTGTGGAGATATCAAAAACAGTTTCGCGTATTGAGATTGTACCAGTGAATGCAAAAAATAGTGAACCGGAGAAGCATGATACCTCGATAACTGAGGCTTGTGATATTGAAAAATGTTAGGCTGAGGTGGGTGATGTGGGGTGATGTCTTGCAAGGGGGCTGCTTTGGTGATTGCCTATCTTGAGGGGATTGAAGCGGAGGCTATCGTGTTTGTGGGCGCTCGTGATATTGGGAAGGGGCTTTGGTGAATGATGCCGTAAGGGCCCGTGTGCTGGAGGGGATTTGGTGCAGGGTATTTGTGTGGTGGATATGGAACAGTGTTTTGATGGGTGAGGGGCATGAAACTTGAGAGAAGTGTTATGCTTGCCTGATGCATGTGTTTTGGTGGGGGTATCTTGGGGGATAAAGTGTGAGGATTGGTGATGCTTGAGAGGCATGATATTGGAGGATGTTGGGCTTTGGATATGCCTGAGAGCCATGTGCTGAGGCTATGATTTGGTTGGGGAGGATACCTTGCTTGTGGTTGGGGGATGACAGGCGCGGTGTTTGAGGGGGTGGGGCTTTTGTGCCTTGGGGGCTTGGGGCGCATAGGTGGGGTCAAGGGGATCTCATGCAAAAAAGTGAAATTTATTGAATATTAGGATGAAGAAAAGATAAAGCGCTGCTTTTGAGAAGGGCGTTTTTCGTTCAATTGCTCTTTTCGTTCAATTGCTCTGGGATCATTAAACTTGGGATAAGCAAAAGGGTGCAGCGCAATTATTGCTAAAGTATGAAAATTTATAATGACAACTGTTCAGAAAATTTCTCAAAAAATTGAGCAGAAAACGGCTCAAGTGGCTCTTATTCCAAAGCTTATTCCTGTCTTTACTGGAAATGCCGATGTGCGAGCCGCTTGGGGAGGACGCGGTTCTGGAAAAACACGTTCTTTTGCTTTGATGTCTGCTGTGGTGGGATATCGCCATGGAATGGCTGGAGAACGCGGGATTATTCTTTGTGCACGGCAATTTCAAAATTCTCTTAATGAAAGTTCTTTGGAGGAAATTAAACGCGCTATCGAGTCTTATCCTTTTTTACAAGATTATTATGAAATCGGCGATAAATATATTAAGTCAAAAGATGGACGGATTGTCTATGTGTTTGCTGGGCTTGATCGCAATATCGCAAGTATTAAATCAATGGGTCGCGTTTTCCTTTGTTGGGTCGATGAAGCCGAACCCGTGACAGAAACTGCTTGGCAAACACTTATTCCAACTTTGCGCGAAGAAGGAAAAGATTGGAATGCAGAATTATGGGTCACATGGAACCCATGCCATGAAAATGCAGCCGTGGAAAAACGTTTCCGAAATGTCGATAATCCTCATATCAAAGGGGTGGAAATTAATTGGCGTGATAATCCGCAATTTCCTGAAAAACTCAATCGTGATCGAATGGACGATTTGCAGCAAAGACCAGAGCAGTATAACCATATTTGGGAAGGCGAATATCTCCAAGCTGTGCAAGGGGCTTATTATCAGAAATGTCTGCTCGAAGCCGAAATGGAAGGGCGGATTACCACTGTTCCACGGGATCCTTTGATGCAGGTGAGAATCTTTTGGGATATCGGGGGAACAGGAGCAAAGGCTGATGCTACCGCATTGTGGGTGGCGCAATTTGTTGGACGTGAAATCCGAGTGCTCGATTATTATGAAGCCCAAGGACAACCTCTCTCAGAGCATGTGGGCTGGGTCTTTCAAAGGGGATATGAAAAGGCTCTTATGGTCTTGCCTCATGATGGCGCAACAAAAGATCGTGTCTATAATGTGAGTTTTGAAAGTGCCCTTCAACAAGCCGGTTTTCAAACCAAAATAATTCCTAATCAAGGAACAGGCGCTGTGAAAATGCGTATCGAAGCCGTACGGCGGTTGTTTCCTGCACTATGGTTTAATCGTGAAACGACATGTGCGGGGAGAAAAGCGCTTGCTTGGTATCATGAAAAGCGCGACGAACAGCGCAATATCGGACTAGGGGCTGAACATGATTGGGCTAGCCATGGGGCCGATGCCTTTGGACTGATGTGTGTGGCTTATGAACAACCAAATGCTAAAGCGCGAAAAAAACCTTATCGCTCGTTTCACCATTCTCAAACTTCATGGATGGCTTTTTAATGAATATGTCTACAAATTCTTCTTTTGATCAAATCGAAACGCTTGAAAATCAAGCTCTCTTTAAAAAACTCGTGGGTTGGTATCAGGATGATATTGGTCATGTCGAAAAATGGCGAAAAAATGCCCAGGAAGATTACGATTTTTATAATGGACGGCAATGGAATGAGCAAGACTTGGCTGTCTTGCACGAACAAAACAGACCCGTGATGACTTTTAACCGTATTGCACCTTTAATTAATGCTGTGATCGGGGCTGAGCGCAATAATAAAAGACAAGTCCAATTTATTCCACGACAAGAAGGCGCAGCCTTTGCTAATCAGATTCTGACAGGAGCAGCCGAATGGTTTCGCGATGAAGCCGACGGTGAATACGAAGATTCCGATGCTTTTCAAGATGCAATTATTTGCGGTATGGGCTGGACAGATACACGCCTTGATTATGAACAAGATCCCCAAGGAAAACCAATCATTGCGCGGTTGGATCCTATGAAAATGGTGTGGGATGCAAGTGCTGTTAAGTCTAATCTCATTGATGCTCAACGCTTATGGTATATCGATGAAAAACCTCTTGCCGTAGCGCAGGAAATGTTTCCCAATGTTCATTGGAGTGATCTTCATGCGGATTGGGTGAAACATCAGAGCTTTTTACAGCCAACCAGCAATGGGATGACACAAAGTTATCAGTCCGAGAGGGGGTATCAAGGAGAAGAGGGGAGCGGCTATCAACGTCCTAAAATGGTGACATTGGCAGAATGTCGCTGGTTTGAACGCGAGGTGGTTTATAAAGTCCTTGAGCCTCAAAGTGGAAGGTTTGTCGATTATTCAGAGCAGGATTTCCAAAATTTAAGCAAAACCTTTCCGCATGTCCAAGCAACAAGGTTGAACAGAAAAATTGTCAAACGGGCATTTTTAGGTAGAAAGCTGCTTGAAGCGCCTGATAAGCCCTTGGTTCCACCCAATCAATTGGGATGGGAGTGTATTACCGGTACTTTTGATAAGTTAAGTCGGCAATTTTACGGAATTGTGCGCCCTACAAAAGATCCGCAACGGTGGGCAAACAAATATTTTAGTCAAGTAATGCATTTGCTCAATAGCCAATCAAAAGGCGGCATTATGGCAGAACGCGATGCTTTTGATGATGATCGACAAGCCGTCGAGAGTTGGGCTAGAGCCGATAGCATTACTTGGTTGAAAAGTGGGGCTGTGTCTGGCGGAAGAATCCAGCCTAAACCCGTGGCGCAATTTCCGCAAGGGTTTTTCCAATTGTTTAATGAAGCAAAGAGTGCTCTCGAACAGGTGACGGGGTTGTCTTCTGAATTTATTGGGACGCGAGCTGTCAATCAGCCTGGCATTCTTGAACAACAACGGCGACAATCGTCACTTAATCTTTTGGCTTCCTTTTTTGATGGGTTGCGTCGATATCGGCAACGACAGGGAAAAATTATTCTCTATCTTATTCAAAATTATCTCTCCGATGGGCGGTTGGTGCGTATTGCTGGTGATGAAAATGCCCAGTATGTGCCGCTGACACGCGAAATGGTGACAAGCTTGGAATATGATATTGTCGTGGATGATGCGCCAACAAGTCTTAATGAAAAAGAGCGTACTTTTGCATTAATCATGCAATTGCTTCCTTTGATGCAAAATTTTGCAACGCCAGAGATTATGCTCGATCTCTTACGCTATTCGCCTTTACCCGCTTCACTTATTCATAAAATTGCGATAAAGGCGCAAAACTCTTTTCAAGAAGAGCAAAATGCTTCAGCGCAGATGGGGGGTAATGTGGGAACAGAGCAGATAATGCAGATGTTGCAGACAGTAAAGGCTCAACAATAGGACGCTTTGTCATGCGCGACTTCTGATAAATTCCATCTACCAGAAATTGCTTATCGATACAATTTCCATAGCGTAATGTCGTCTTCCTTTATCTTCGAAGAGCTGTTTTATGAGACTATCCCTGTTGGGGAAAAACAGGAGAACGAGGGAGTCTTTCCGTTATATGGGGTGAACTTGGTGGGGCATGGTGGGCGCAAAATGGGCTTATCGATTTCTATAGTGCATGGGCTTCCTTTTCTCAAAAGAACTGTTTTATAGGGCTGGATTGTTGGGAAAAGCAAGGTGGAGAGGGGGCGTTTTGCCGTTATGTGGGGTGGAGAGCTTTGGGGAAATGCTGGAGCTCAAATGATGGGAGAGCATTGAGGGAATAAATGCTCACAGGCTGTTTTATCTGAAAAATTTAATTTTATTGTTTAAAAAAAGAAAAGGCTAATGTCATGGATCAAGAACACTTAACGCCGGCAGAACAAAATCAATTAAAACAAGATTTTCTGGTCTCAACACAAGAGGGAGAAGATGGTGAAATTGCAAGAGAAGAAAAAACTCTTGAAGATAATTTCCAAGGGCAAGTGCATCAACAACAGTCCTCTTCGCAAAAGGCTGGAAAAGAGGTTCAAGGGGGAGAAGATGTTCCACCAGATCCACAAAAAGACTTTATGGGCTATATGCAATGGTTGGGAAAAACACTCCAAAAACAAGGGCTTTTACATGAAAAACAACAGCCTTCTCTTGCTCGCGAAGCAGAACAGTTGCATGCATTTTTTCAGCAGTCTGTTGCCAGTGTTAAACAAAAGCATCATGATTTTGATCAAGCAGCTGATTTTATTTATGAAACGCGGGCTAAACAGTTGGCAGCTTGTGCTTCGCTCTATCCTGAGATGGCAGACCCCAAAAATATTGATGCGTTGATTGGTGATGAGTTGAAGCAGATCTTGCGCGATTGTGCGCAAAAAAATCAAAACCCCGCTGAAGTGATTTACTCTATTGCACAAAAAATTGGCTACACAAATGTTCCCAATAACATGGGTGAAAATTTACAGGAAAGACACAATTCTGCACGTACTCTTGCTGCTTATAACGGCTTGACGCCAAATGGGCCGATTTCTTTGGAGATGCTTGATAAAATGTCAGAAGCAGAGTTTAGCGCTTGGGTTGCTGATCCTAAAAATAAAGCTGCTTTTAATCGTTTAATGGGGGGAAGAGAATTTTAAAAACAAGAATGTGAGGGGGGGGGCGGGAACGTTAAGAGGCTTTTAGCGCAGGAGAATGCGGGGGGATTTCTCAAAGCACGGATGTGGTGAGGAGAGCTCTTATAAGGAGGAGGCAGACGCTAACAGAAATTAGATAAAACTCACGAACAACCTATTCACCATCTGAAATGAAATGTGGTGTTTTGAGCGCCCGGCGCTTTGCCGGGTTTTTTTTATGTCAAGAAAACTTTTAGAGGATAAAATGACCGTAACTTATATCGGACTTAATGACCCAATGGCAGTGCGCACATGGTCTAAATTACTAAACCAAGAAGTCTCAAAAGCAATTCCAATTGCACCGTTGATTGGAAATGATTCAAACAGTATCGTACAGTTAAAGGATGAAACCACGAAAGCAAGTGGGGATGCCATTAGCTTTAATTTGCGTGTGCAGTTGCTAGGCGATGGGGTAAGCGAAGGGCAGACATTGGAAGGCAATGAAGAAGCTTTACAGTTTCTCAATGATCGCTTGGCAATTAATGAACTCGTTCATGCTGTGCGTGTCAAAAATGAGGGAACAATTGATCAGCAACGAATTCTCCATGATTTGCGCACCGAGGCAAAAAATGGTTTGGTTGATTGGTATGCAGATCGTCTGAGTATGATGTTCTTCATTCAAGTGTGTGGTTATACCGCAAAAGCTATTAACTTTGAAGGACGCACGATTACCCTTAAACCAGTTCATTATGGGTTTAATGCGCCAACGGCACCAACCAATAAACGCGTGGTACGTCCTAATGATAAAGCAAAGGATGAGGACTTAAAAGAAGGCGATGTTTTTGATCTTAAGCTCATTGATAAAGCTGTCGAACGGGCTAAATTGGCAAATCCTAAAATTAGACCTGTGCGGATTGATGGTGAAAATGTCTATGTGCTTTATCTCCATCCAACCCAAGTGACGCAATTGCGAACCAATACAGATGCAGGGCAATGGCTCGACATTACTAAGGCAATCTATAGTGGAAGTCGTATCAAAAATCCGCTCTATGATGGGTCTTTGGGCATGTATAATGGTGTGGTTTTACGCGAAGCTGAACATATTACCGAAGGGGTTGAATCTGGGATGGCAAATAAAGCTGTACCAAATGTGCGGCGGGCTGTTCTGCTTGGTGCGCAGAGTGCTGTGATTGCTTTTGGTAAAGATCGAGGAGCAACACGCTATAAATTGGTGGAAGAACTCTTCGACTATGAAAGAGAATTCGGGGTCGCGGCAAAAACCATTATTGGGATGAAAAAAACTTGCTTTACCTTGCCAGGAAGTACGCAAGGGGCTCAGGATTTTGGCACTATCGTCATCCCAACTTATGGAGCACCCGCTTAAAGCGAATGTTTGCTCTCTTCCCCCAACAAGAGGGATCTGTTGGGGGAAAAATTTAAAATGCTTCCAGAAACAAGGACAGGCTTATGACCACTTTATCCACTGATCCCCAAAATCTAAACCTTACACATTCAGACCATTCTAAAACTTTTGCTTATATGGTCGCGCTTATTCAAGATGAAATTGACGATACAACAGCGGAATATTCCCTGCAAATTCAAGATTCAATTTTTACGGCTTTGCGTTTGTGTGAACGCGAACCCTTTTTCTTTAATGAAAAAAGAGAAAGGACGTTTAAAACACAAAGTGGTAAAACATGGTATGGGCAAGAAGAAGGGGTTTTTATTGAAGCAGAAAAGAGTTTGGAGGGCGTCTTTTTAGTAACAAAGAGTGCAACACCAACAAAGTTGTTCTTTAAGCCCTTGGAAGTGTTGCATCAACAATATGGTATGCATCCTGCGCTAGGAACGCCATTCTTTTATACCTACCTTGATCAAAAAATAGGACTCTTTCCAACACCAGAACATGTGGAAGCTGTACAGCTTTCTTATGCTCCTGTTCATTTTGCCGATGAACAGCTGAAAGAGGATGATAACCCTTGGTTGATTTATGCTTTTGATCTTATTAAAGCACGTGCAAAATATGAACTTTATAAAAATATTCTTAAAGATCCTGAATATGCCGCCGTTTCTTTCAGAGATTTTCAAGAACAGCTTCAAGCTTTGCGCATTGAAACATCGCGCCGAAAAGGTTCTTCAAAGATTCGCCCAATGCGTTTTTAAAAAGTTCATTTCAAATCGTTTATGGCTGGCGTTGAAGGTTGGTTTGTCACTGGTGGCTGGTTTGTCACTTATGGCTGGATACACGCGTTGGGTGTTGATGGTGAAGGGCTGGTGGATGGCGTTGGGGTGGCCATTATTGATGGTATCGTTTTTTTTGGTGCGTTAAACAACCTAAGGTTGTTTATTTTGTTGAATTTTATGCCTTTAGAGTTTTAAGAGCTTTTGTGGTTTTTTATTAATAAGCTTTGGTGTTTTGAATGGCACTGGGCTCTTCAAAGATTTTATGGGGGGGTGGGGGTGATGGCTCTTTCCCCCGTCATTGTGGGGGGGTGATTTGCGGGCAGTTGATTTTGGTTTGGCGCTGGTGGATGGCGTTGGGGTGGCCATTATTGATGGTATCGTTTTTTTTTGGTGCGTTAAACAACCTAAGGTTGTTTATTTTGTTGAATTTTATGCCTTTAGAGTTTTAAGGGCTTTTGTGGTTTTTTATCAATAAGCCTTGGTGTTTTGAATGGCACTGGGCTCTTCAAAGATTTTATGGGGGTCTTGATGGCTTTTTTCCCAATCGCTGATTATCGACCCGATGTGGCGGATATCAATGGAATTTTTACCGATGAACTTGTTAATGTGCTCCCAGCTGATGGCTCCTATATCCCTATGCCAAGTTTTGAACCTTTATCAGAGCCTTGTCCGGAGCCAATTTTAGGCACTCTTGCGGTTAAAACAAAAAATGGGGTTTCTATTATTGTCGGGACAAGAGAAAAAATCTACTTGCTTGATAATACAACAATGAACTGGAAAGATATTAGCCAAAAAGGAAAACCTTATCTGGCTAATGTTGATGCTCCGTGGTCTTTTGCTTTGTTTGGTGATTTGATCATTGCTGTGAATGCCAATGATAAACCACAAGTGATTGATATTAACCATGATAAAACATTTAGAAATTTAGGAGGAAATCCACCACAGGCAGGGATTGTTCGTGTCTGGGGAGATTTCGTTTGTTTGATGAAATTAACCGAGTATCCAAGAAGGGTTCATTGGTCTGGATTAAATGATGCTGAATTTTGGACCGTGGGGAAAAAAAGTTGTGATTATCAAGATTTTCCTGATGGCGGATTCGTCCAAGGGGCAACGGAGACAACAAATCCAATTATCTTTATGCGTTCTGCAATCTATGCCGGTTCTTTTATCCCTGGCTCTAAGATTATTTTTAGTTTCCAAAAAATCCACGATAAACGAGGCGCAAAAAATGCTGAATCAATTGTTTGTAGAGGCGATTTAGCATTCTTTGCCGATGAGGGCGGGTTTTATCAAATAACAAATGAGGGACAGATTATACCCATTGGGTTCGAAAAAGTCGATCGAACGATGACCGCAAAATCAAGGAAGGATAATCTGTACACTCTATCTGCTGCTATCGATGGGGTGTATAATCGTGTTTATTGGATGGTTGATTCTGATGAGAATCTTCATAAACGTATCTTGCTCATTTATGATTGGGGATTGCAAAAATGGACAAAAGCTCTCGTCGATATCAAAATGATATTGCCTATTTTCTTAGCCGGAACAACCCTAGAAGGTCTTGATTTTGTGACTAAGAATATTGATGACTTGTCCTTTTCTCTTGATAGTAAAGCTTGGAAAAATGAATCGCCTATTCTGGGGGCATTTGATCAACAGGGGAGACTGGGTTCGTTTTCTGGGTGTCCTATGGCTTGTGTCGTGACATCACAAGAAATGGGGCAGACAAATGGCAGGATAACACGGGTGAAAAATATTATGCCTCAAGTCAATAGTGGAAAGTTTTATTTGTCTGTGGGAATGCGCTTTCGACAATCTCTTGAAGAGGAAACTGTTTGGTTGCCAGAAAAACAGCCCTCTTATAATACTGGACAAATTCATTGTCGTGCAAGGGCACGGTTTTATCGCTTTAAATTGCGTATTCCTGAAGGGGTGAATTGGACTCATGTCACTGGATTTGATGTGGAATTGACGCGGGCCGGCATGCGATAGGCATGCCCTTTTGTAATACCATGCGATAGGCTCAAACCTCTATTATTAAAGAACAAATGCCCCATAGACTTCCCAAGCCTTTATAAACAAAGGCACAATGCGATAAGCTGTGTCTTTATAATATGAAGAACAAGGTGGTGCGTTATGTTTCATGCTTTTCTGCGATAAAGGAAAATAGGCTGCACCATGGTTTATTTTTATAAAGAAAAAAGTTCCCTCTTTGTTGTGACAAAGGGATGATGGGGCTTTTTTTCTTTTATTGTGCGGGGGGCATGGAATGCGTGAAGTATGCATGGGGATGCGTATTGCTCAAATGAGGGAAATGACAAAGCTAAAAGAGCTAAAATTATGATGCAAGAGAGTCAAGATTTATATTCTGCTCATCTGACAGAGCAGTGGCTATGGGAAAAAATAGCTCCCTATCAAGAGGCTCTCAATGCTGCATTGAAAAAATATGTTCAGCGCTTTCCGGATGATGTTTGTCTGGAAAAAATTGCTGAAGAAATCGCTACAGGACAAGCACAATTGTGGCTGGTCTTAAAAAATAAAATCCAATTTAGTGCTTTTGCAATTACCAAAGTTGAAATAACCCATACGGGAAAAAAATGCGTCGTTCTCTCTGATCTTGCTGGAGAGGGAGGGCTGAAATTGGTCAAGTTGATTGATGAAGTCGAAAAATGGGCGCGAACAATTAATGCTGAAGAAATGCACATGTTTGGAAGAACTGGATGGGCGAAAAAGCTCGCTCATCACGGATATTCTCGTAATCTTATTCAATATAGAAAGGTTCTGAACCCATGAGTAGAAAAACCACACCTCAAGTGCAGACAACAACACAAACAAATGCTCCACCTGCTTGGGCGGCTGATATTCTTAAACAAGCCAGTGCTGATGCACTTGGACTTTATAATAAAGGAATTGGCGGAAACGTTTATCAGGGAGACAGAGTCGCTGGTCTTAGCAATATGACAAAAAATGCGCTGACCGGTTTACAACAAGCAGCAGGGCTTTATAACAATCCAACGGTAACGCAATGGTTGAATGCCCCAACCAACAGCGCTACAAATCTTTCCGGTATGGCTAAGGGAAGCTGGATTGGAAGCAATAGCAAATTTAATACTGCATTGCAAAATGCTCTGAATAAAACATCCGATGCAATTAATCAATCGATGTCGGGAGCAGGACGTTATGGTTCTGGGGCTCATACTGGTGTGCTGGCCGATGAGTTAGGCGCCTTGGCAACAAATGCTGCAGCACAGCAATATAATCAAGATATTAACAATATGATGAATGCCAACCAGATGATTGATCGCTCTCAGAATGATCAAGTTAATGCGGCAAATAGCTATTATCAAGGACAGAGTAACGTGCAAAGCAATGCTTTGAAAGGGGGTATGATTCAAGATATAAACCGCCAAAATGTCTTAGATGCTGAACGCCAAAAATGGTCAGAAAAAGATAATCAAGATTGGAACCGATTGCAAAGTTTGTTACAGGTAGGAACACAGGCTGCTGGAAATTACGGAACGACTTCAGGAAAATCCACGACAATGCCTTCTGTGACAAAAGATCCATTGCGTGATGCGCAGCAAGTACTTGGATTGGTCGGAGGAATTTTAGGGCTTTGTGATGTGAGAGCAAAAGAAAATATTATCCCTGTGGGGCAGAAAAAGGGATATCCACTTTATACCTTTAATTATAAGGGAAATCCACAACGTTATCAGGGCGTTATGGCGCAAGACGTGTTGCGTGTGAACCCTGAAGCTGTTTATGTCAATGCGAAAACAAAGTTATTGCATGTTGATTATGACAAAATAGGCCTGAAAATGGAAAAAATGAAAATGGAGAAAATACCGGCATCTAAAAATAAAATTGCGGCTTTCTTTTCTTCATTTTTTGCTCGTTTTCCCTTTTTGAAAAAAGAGTATCTTCTATGAGTTCGATTTATGATTGGTCAATTGTTGCATCAGAAAATGCTTATGCCGATGAGAGTATAAACTGGGCAGAAGGGCAACCTCCAAGCACAGTCAATGATAGTGCTCGCGCTATGATGCAACGCATCAAAGAATATTTGTTGGATAATGGGGGCGGGATTGAAACACAGTTTACTGTCGATGTGGAAAACGAGAGAACGTCACTTCGTTTGGCAACAAAGTCTTTTTTTGAGACTTATATGGATGGCATTGTTGTGCGCTTTAAAGCACAAGGCGTCAACAGAGGAATAACAAATATTTCTTTAAATCAATTGCCGCCAAGACCAACTTATATGGCAACGCCAGAGGGTATTATGCCTTTAAAGGGCGGGGAAATTCAAAAAGGGGGGCTTTATGAAGTCGTCTATACGCGTGATATTGCCGGAAAAAATGCTGATGGCTGGTTTTTAACCAATCCTACTATAAAACTTCCTGAAATTCCGCCCTTTCCTCCTTTGCCTGAAACTTTTTCTTCTGGATTTATCGGGACTTTTGCTACAGAAAAAATACCCTCTGGATGGTTACTGTGTGATGGTAAAGAATATTCGCGAAGGAACTATGCTAATCTCTTTGCTGTTCTGGGAGAAACATGGGGAAAAGGAGACGGGAGAACAACATTCAATGTTCCCGATTTGCGTGGAATGTTTTTACGGGGGCTCGATAGTGGAAAAGAAATTGATAAAGGACGTCGCTTGGGAAGCCGACAAGAAGAGTCTTTTCAATCCCATACCCATGAGGGAAAAACAGATTCGACAGGGAAACACCAGCATAGTTATCCAAAGGTTCAACAAAAGATTATAGAGTTAGATAACAGGGCTTATCCAATAAACGTAGCTGTATTGTATGGATCAAATTGTTTGACAGATTCTGCGGGAGAGCATGAACATAAGGTCTTGTTGCAAAAAACAGGGGGTGATGAAACACGCCCCGTCAATATGGCGGTGGTTTATGCTGTCAAAGCCTGAGAATGAAAGCTGTAGGAGAGAAAGATAAAAATGCTAAAATGTTTGTTATGAAAAAAAGTCTTATTGAATATATTGTGTAGAAAGTTTTGATGCGCTTTAGAAAAAACTTAACTCTCTTTATTTTTTGTGCTGCCTTTGTTGGATGTCTAAAGGTAAGTTTGCCTATTGTTCTTTAGAGGATCAAGACAGTGATTATTGAAGGTAGGGGGAGAACAAAAAACCTTTCTTTATTCATGGCGCTTTTTGCTGAGGAATAAAGACTTTATCCCAAATGCCTCTCTCTTGTGGTGTCGTGATACAGTATTTCAAGTGCTGGGTTTAAACCGCTGCTGTGCGATGACAAAAAACCCATGGGTAAATTTTATCCTATTATACTGTAAAACATCGTCATTAAAACACTATTATTGAAGGTGGTGATATCAGTAAGATAGCTTAAAGTATTTAATACATTAGCAAATGTTCTGGGGAGGATTTGCTCGTAGAGTTTTCATGCAAGTGAACCATATAAGTGAGCAGCAGACGGAATCCTTTCAGAAGAGTTGGATTGTTTACAAACCGATGTAGGGCTAAAATCTTCGTCTTTTTAGGTGCGGAAAGAGGTCAACGGATATGTTTATTTAAAGCGAGAAAAAGCAAAATGGAGCGCTCCCTTTTTTGGCAAAGCGTGTAGGAAAAAAGCCACTCTTTGTTTTCAAAATGGGTGCACTGTTGGCAAGAGCAGCAGGTTGGCGATGCGTTGTAGTACATGGTGAGGCATTGAACCCTCTGAGATGGCATTTTGTGCTTATCAGGCAACTTCTTGAAACAGGATGAGAGTGATACGAGAAAATCTATAAGACAATAGTTTATCCCGTTGTGTTGTAAAATACCATTGTTTGAGATGCGGTTAAAATTTTATGCATGGGGTGTTTTTCGTCTGTGCGTATTCCTAACGCAGCATTTTTTTGTAGAGTAACTCTGGACAGGGGATACATTACAAGGATGCGTTTGAAGGGGGAAGCCAAGTCAAATCTGTTAGATAAGAAGCCAGATTGTTTACAAACCATTGTTTATTGATTGCCATTATTTAAAGACCGGTGTGGGCTTTGTCCTTTTGGGAAAGGTTGATACAGCATGCAAGGTGACATGCATTTCTCTTTGGTTTTAGGTGGTAAAATCATCATTTTAGGTGGAAAACAGAGTATAATCTAAAAAAATACCTTGTAAAAATTTTCGATGAGGAATTTTTTTTCAAAAGCTTTTCATATGGTTTTC
>NZ_JBHIRW010000018.1:16632-24962 GCF_042197445.1 Bartonella sp. AA1HLJMS
TGAGGTTTTCTGAGGTTTTCTGAGGTTTTCTGAGGTTTTCTGAGGTTTTCTGAGGTTTTCTGAGGTTTTCTGAGGTTTTCTGAGGTTGTCTGAGAAATGCAAGAGCCGTACAACGAAAAAAGAGATGCAAATGCCTTAATACGCGTTTAGCTTATAAAAAAGGGGGATATAATGGCACTTTTTCCATTTTCTATTGCTGATATTGATGATCCGGAATGTATTCGTGTGGTTCTTTATGCTAGCGGAAGAATGGGACATGCTCCTTTAAACGCATTGTTGAAGAAAGCATATGAAGATATTACAAAAATTGCAAAGCGCATGGATGCTTTAGAAAAAAAATTAAATGCTCTAGATCTTACCAATGTCGAACAGAAAAAAAATGAGAAAGAAGAGAAGCAAGACAGTATTAATAGTGTTGTGAGTGGTGGAATAACGACACCAAACAGTTTTGTGAGCGCACCAGAAATTAAAACAGAATCATCGTCCGTTGGAGACATATTTTTTTCTCCAATATACGAGGCGCCAAAAATAGACTACAGCTCTTTTATTTCAAAATTTACAGCACATAAGCCGCTAGGAATATACAGTAGTGTTGCTCAAAACATCAGTGTTGAGCATTCTAGAGAGATTTCTTCTTTGTTAGAAAAGGAAAAATAGAAAAGAGTGATCATAACAATATGTATGGGTTGAAGCTATAGATGAGATAAACCTGATTTATATCTTCGGTGGGGATTGGAATTGCACTCTGTTTGAGATGTTAAAAAAGGGTAAAAATTGATAGAGAAGCGTTGTTGCAGGATAAGTTGATCATGCGTTGTTGGGGAGAGTAGGGCGCATATTGAAATCTAAGGGCAAGTTTTTAAAGCCTACAGAGAAAGGAGCCGTGTTCGAACAAAAACGCATGACAAAAGAAGTTTTAAAAAAGATAAAAAATCTTGCAATCATTTTAAAAAGCTTTTTGGATAGGGCGTTTGATGATTTTAAATCTATAAAAAATTGCCATTTTTACGCTTTTTAAAAAGAAAAAAAGTGCAGTTCATCGCAATTTTAATTTGTTAAAAATCCCATAAAAAGAAAATGTTAATTGCTAAAAGGACAAAAGCAGAAAAATGCCTATAAGAAAATCATGCGTATCGTTGTGTCTTTTCTTATAAAGAAGAGAAATGCTATACTGTTGGAGCAGGCTTGAAGGCTAACGTTTCACTTGTTTTCTTATCAGACAAGATTGTACAAGCGGTTGTTGATTTGTCTTGTCCTGTTTATGCTGTAAAGACTGTCCTTTCAGGTGTGATGATATAAGGCAAGTCTCTTTGTAAGAGCTTCCATGATACAAAAAGTGTTTTTTAAAGGGCGTGGCAAATATTTAAGGCAGGCTTATTTGTTGAGCTTTAAGTTTAAATCAATCACATACGAAAAAGCCAAATGGACCCCACTGCAATCTGGGCTGTTGATAAATCAGATTGGGTGAAGAATCTTCATCTTTTGAAGTGGTGAATGTAAGTTAAGAAAAACCAGCTTTTACAAGCGTAAAAGAACGGATCTTATTATAATTATGGACTTAAATCATGTGTGTTTTTTCATGGATTATATTGAGATAAAGCTAAAAAGTATTTTGATTTATTTGATACGTTTTTATTTTAGAAAGTGTATTGTTATAAACAGCTCTCCTCAATACGAATGTATCATTATTTATACTCTTTTTGGATATTTTTATAAATATAATTAAAAAGCTTGCAATACTATACGTTTTGTGTATAAGTATTTATTATTGATTTCTTTTGTATTTTATTTAGTTATATCTCTATTCATAAGCCGCGCCTTTAAATGGTGCGGCTTTTTTTACTTTCTAATAACAGGGGCGCTATATATTTGTTATTGAGATGGCTTTGGATATGTTTCTCATTATTGTATTTTGTGATTTCATTTTGCAGTGAAATCTTTAAATTCTTGTGTGTTTTATCCCAATAGGGAAGATTCAAATAAAAATGCAGGCGTCTGGTTTCGGTTTCTTTGCTTTGGTTGGGGGGGGGGCGTTGAATAGTTAAAGAATCTTTGTGATTGTTTGACAGAGAATGATATGAGGTGAAGCATAAAATGGTGGCGCATTTGAAGGGCCATTATCATACATGCCAGCATGGTCAAAAATGCAAATGTGTCTTTAACAGTGTTTGTTGATCTCGATTAGAAAGTCTATTCTTTTTTGTTTGGAGTTTTACATCTATAATCTCTTATCTTGTTTTAGCGACTGCTTTTTGAGGGGGCGGTAATAGAAGGCGTGTAAAATTTTATATATGAAGTGTTTGTGTGGTGAATAACGGTAAATCCATTGAGCACTCCCATCTTTACGCTTATGTAGAGGCAAGCCCGCACCATCATTGTATTTGCTCGCTCCCAATATTACGACAGCCTTGGTTCGTGAGACGATTCATAAGAGGCATATGCCTTTCTTATACAGTTTTTAATCCACATACCAGTTCCGCTTGTAACTTGTAAGCAACATGGTTTTGGTTGATTTAACATAAACAGGTTTGAAATGAGAGAATCCTATGGTGTTCGGGTTTCTCATTCAACGTGCAAAACAATAAATACTCTTTGTAAATCAATGTGATGTGTCTTAACAAAGACGAATTGTTTATAGATCCGCATGGATGAAGAATCTTTGTCTTTAAAAGTGGTGAGAGAAAATCATCAGCCCTATTTTTTCATAAAGGGCATGAGAAAAGTGTTTCATAAGAATTATACGGTAAAAAAGAGAGTCTTTTGACATAAGAGTCTTGATCGTTTGCGGCTATAACCTGTATTGTGTACACAGATACTTCTATCATTTTTTGCTGTAAAAGCTTCTCTTGGGATATTAAAGGGTACAATCTTTATGGAAAAAAGAATCCGAGCAAGACAAAAGGCTTATTTCAAAAGATTATATCGCAAGATTGCTTTTGTTTGCATAATACTTTTTTGTATAGTGTTTTTGTGTTTTGTTGTTGCAAAGGTGGTTAGTTATTTTTCTTCTCATAAAAAAGTAACACAACAAGCACCCGTTGAATTGGTTATTCCTGTTTTTGATCTACGCGTATATTGCAAGGAAATTTCTGCTTCCGTTATGCCCGATATGAAAAGAGAGGTTTATCAGCATTGTCTTAATTTGGAAAGTGAGGCCTATTTTGCTATTCGTGAAATGTGGGATAAGCTTTCTGATAGTGCTAAAAAACAATGTTTGACGAGGGTCCGTCCTGGGGATGGAAATTATTTTCTCTTACGAGACTGTTTTCTGAATGAAAGAGAAAATAAAACAGGCAAAAGGCGCAATTACTTTTAAGTTTTTATATGGAAAGTTAAAAGGATGCGAATTTTGACAAAAAGATAAAAGCCTCTTAAATGACTATCTGCCTCATGACCAATAGCAGCTTGATTTATTTATCTTGTTATATCGCACTTCTTATTTAAGGTATGGCGACATAAGGTATGGATGGCCTCCTTGAAATGTTTAAGGGGGCGTGGTGGAGTTTCAGGAGGGTTTGTTGCGCTTTTTTAAGGGAAATAACGAGTGTGGGAAATCCATTTCGTAATGGTTTTGGTGAATGGTATAATGGTAAAACCCTCATGAATGTATAAAATTTATAGAGCATGTTCATCTTTATGGTTTGAAAAAGAGTAAGCCAGTACTATCTCACATTTTGCTCGCTCCCAATGGTGCCTGTCGACAGCCCTTTAGCCTTAGAGACGGTTCATAAGAGGCACTTTTAGTCTTTTTATCGTTTTTACTCCACGCAGGTTTTCCCACATGTAACATGCAAGAAAAAGAGATTGATTCAACAGCAAACAGATTGAGGATGAAAAATCCTACGATATTAATTTTCTTACTCAACACAAAAAATATGAATTACCATTACAAATCAATTCAGTGTATGAATTTTATAAGTATTTTCATTGTTGACAGACCAGTGTGATTTGAGAATCTTCATTCTTTGAGGGTGTAAGTCAATAGACATGACAAAAATGAGTAAAAAACATTCCTTTTATAAACATTTACGGCTTCTTCATGCGTAAAGCGCTGTGCTGGGTTTAAAAATGTGCTTGTTTTATAATTCTAGTTTTCTTTATCAGAAAAGATAAGTAAGGAAATACGTTAGGCCATTCTTATTGATAGGCTTTGAGGAGGGTATTTTTTTGAGAAGAAGCTGATTTTTAAAAAAGTGTGACATATTGGTCGTTTTTTTCATAATTTGATATTTTTTTGTATTTAAATATTTTGTTTTTAAGCTCAATTTGTTATAAATAAAAACTGTGATTAACTTAAAAACTCTATGGGTTAAAATAAAAATTGATAGTATCATTGACTTGTTTGGGAAAGAAGATTGATCTCTTGGTGATTATAGGGCTTGAATAATACTTCGTGTTAATCTATCTATAAAAGTTAAGAGGTTTTGTGAGGCGATCGTGGATTATCGCTCGCAAGGGGTTGCTTTAGCGATGAAGAGAGGCTATATTTATAAAATAAAGAGGTTCGCGCAGTGACTCGTTGGGATGGAAGTGCTTGTGAGTTAAATGCACGAGGGGGTAGAGGATATCGGCGTTTTTAGGAGCGGTGGTTTTAGAGCAAAAAAGGAAGCTTCTAGTATTCTCTGGCAGGAATTTTTTCTTTGTCAGGTGTGTTATATGTGTGTTTTCCTTTTTGTTTTCCACAAGATAATTATTTTTTTTAGTGAAATATGGTTTATTTTAAAAAAAACACTTGGCATTTTACGTGAACATCATTAGGTTTCTGCTGTTTGACAGAGAAAAAGGGAATTTTTGATTTACGATTTCCCTGCTGTTTTGTGATTTTCAAGAAAATATATGCTTTTATCAATATCAGTAGGGTTCGTTTGAGTGAAATAAACGCGGATAGCTTGATAATCGTATGTTAAACATGATCAGCATTATCAAAAGATAATGTAATGAGGAAGCGTCAATTAAGACACACATAAGACAAACACTCCAAAAAGGGATAAAGATGAGGCCACAACAAAATAGACGGGTACGCGGTCGCAATAATAACAATAATGGTAATAACAATAATAATCGTCGCGGTCCTAATCCGTTGTCTCGCAATTATGAAAGTAGCGGTCCGGATGTTAAAATTCGCGGGAATGCTCAGCAAATTGCCGATAAATACATAAGCCTTGCGCGTGATGCACAAGGTGCAGGCGATCGTGTTATGTCGGAAAATTATTTACAACATGCCGAGCACTATTTGCGTATTATTTTAGCAGCAGCTGGGCAAATGTCTCAATCGGTTCGGCGTGATGAAAATCGTGGTGATGAAAACGAAAATCGTGATGAAAACAATGGGCAAGAATGCGCTGAAATAAATCTTGATGGTGAAAAAAAGGATGCTGTCGAGGGTGATACAGATGTATTACAAATGTCGTCGCAAAAAAATGGCAATGGCCAATATGATAAAGCGCAAAATGGGGATGCGCGAGAAAACGCTTTAGAGGCTCTATCGGATGAAAAAACAGATCAAGAGCACTGCCTCTCTGAGAAAAATGTTGAACCTGTCAAAAAAATACGTCGTTCTCCCCGTCGACGTACTGTACGGACTCAAGATGAATCATCTCTTGAGCTTTCACTTACAACAGCAGAAAGCTCTAGCAATGGAGATGCATCAACAGCAACAAAAACAGCAACAAAAGAGGATTCTTCTTTGCCTGGATTAGGTGAGGGGATACAGAGAAAACCACGCCGTCGCCGAGTGGTCAATCTTGAGGCAGAGGAAAATGTTTAAACCTGAAGGGTGCTGTGTAAGCGCGCTTGTGTGGTGATGTTATTGGTATCATGATAATAAATTATAATATGCTCAAGAAGCTTCTTGCGCTTTCCTTGAGTTTTCACGGGGCTGTATTGAGACTTAACGAAGGCTGTTGACAGAAAAGATTGCCTTTTTGCTGAGATTTAAGTAAGGGGATACAGGGGAAGATGCGTCGTCGCTCAAGTGGTCAATCTTGAAGAAGAGGAAAATGTTTAAACCTGAAGGGTGCTGTATAAGCGCTTGTGGTGATGTTATTGGTATCATGATAATAAATTATAATATGCTCAAGAAGCTTCTTGCGCTTTCTTTGAATGTTCACGGGCAGTATTGAGACTTAACCAAAGGGTGTTGACAGAAAAGATTGCTTCTTTGCTGAGATTTAAGTAAGGGGATACAGGGAAAGATGCGTCGTCGCTCAAGTGGTCAATCTTGAAGCAGAGGAAAATGTTTAAACCTGAAGGGTGCTGTGTAAGCGCTTGTGGTGATGTTATTGGTATCATGATAGTAAATTATATATACTCAAGAAGCCTCTTGCGCTTTCCTTGAATGTTCACGGGGCTGTATTGAGACTTAACAAAGGGTGTTGACAGAAAAGATTGCTTCTTTGCTGAGATTTAAGTAAGCGGATACAGAGAAAACCGCATCCGTGTATTTTAAGAGGCAGTTCTTTTATGAAGAACGCAATGTCGTTGTTTTATTTAATTCACACTTATGTTCAATGTATTTATGCCCATTTCGCGTTGGTATTCATGAATTCTATTATGTGAAATTCATCGGCTATCTTTGCTTAATAAAAGATGTAAGCTGGGCGTTATTGCTTTAATTTTCAATGTTGCAACAGTTCTTCTTTTGATACCGGATCATTCATAAGAGGTATTTTTATTCATCCATTTCCTTGCTGGGATATGTGAGCAAATGATTTTGATTAAGTTCCTCATGAACAGATTTGAAGGGGGAGAATCTTACAGTATTTGAGGTTCTCGTTCGACATGCAAAATAAATGATCACTATAAATTAATATGTTGAATTTTTGCACTCAAGAAGAGGTATTTCTTGCACGTTCATTAGCTTTTCCCAAGTGATGTCATTTTCTTAAAATGGGAATGCGTTGACAGAAAGGTTTCTTCTTTTCCAAGATTTAAATGAGGGGATACAGTAAAAATGCGCCGTCGCCCGTGTGGTGGATATTTAAGACTTATCACATTAATTTATAATAATAATTCATTGTTTTGAATGTTAGGTGAGAGCCCCTAAACCCCTAGAATTCTCTCATTTCCAAATTTGTTCCATGTTGGATCAACAAAAACCATTCGCTTGCACGTTGCAAACGGGGAGAGCCCGTGTGGATAAATTTGTATAAGAAGGAATAAAAATGGCTCTTATGAACTCTCTCTAGGGCAAAGGATTGTGGGCAACATCCACGAGTTGGCAAAGCGTGTGATAGTGTCGGCTTGCAGAAAATGTTTAAACCTTCAGGATGCTATGTTAAGCGCTTATTGATGTTAGTTTTCTTAATGGGGCATTATCTTCGCTCTCTCTTTTGTTGTTTCAACAGAAAGAATGGAGACAAGTGCACCGGTGTGATAATTGTAAATCATAAATTTTGTTTGTCCATCAGGGGTTAAAACTTTCAGTACAATATTGTGTTCTGAGAGGCTTTGCGACAAAATCTGTGTTTTTTCCGGTAGAGAGAGCGTATGATGGATAATGTGTGGGTTTTTGCTGAGAGAGGAAGATAGCTCTGTTTGTTTTGGCGCTGATCCGGTTGTTATCACTTTATAAACAATTAAAAACAGTACGGTTAGAATAAGGAAAAGCGTTATTAAAACGGAAATAATCATTAAACCCATAAGTTTTTTTCTTACTCGTTCTACAGCAGGATCTAAAGGGAGATCTTGAGGCAGAGAATTTTGCTCTGTGTGATGGTCTTTTGAAGGGTGCATTCGCTTATTATCCATCATGTCTTTCATTGATTATTTTTTTGAGATCTGATGGGTTTATGCTTTTAAAGTTTTTTGTGCAAGAGGTTTGTGGAAGAAGAATGTAAAAGAGGAAGCGATGTTGGTAAAATATCTTCTTTGTGTACTGTAGACAGCTTGTCCTTTACGTTTTGGCTTTTAAGCAGGAAATTTCCACGGTTTGTTACAGACCAGATCAATTTTACTTCTTGTTGATGTAAATCTGCATGGACGTTTATACATTGAGCAAAAATTTGTTGTCCAGAAAATGAAAACTTTTTTGTGGACGGTATCATGGATTGTTCACATGCTTGAGCCGTTGGATAGATTTTAACCATTGTATTGTTCGAATAGCAACTATTAAAATCATCTGTACATGAAACTAATAAGAGGATAAAAACAAAGGGATTCATCAATCATTTTCCAAATGAGAGGTTGACAGCATGGGCTCCAATTTGTCAGCCTAGGGGCTTCTTCACTGTTAAACGCTTTTACAGTTTTTTAGTTCCTCCTTTGAGATGTCGGTTCCTCCTTTGAGATGTCGGTTCCTCCTTTGAGATGTCGGTTCCTCCTTTGAGATG
>NZ_JBHIRW010000018.1:25062-33730 GCF_042197445.1 Bartonella sp. AA1HLJMS
GTTCCTCCTTTGAGATGTCGGTTCCTCCTTTGAGATGTCGGTTCCTCCTTTGAGATGTCGGTTCCTCCTTTGAGATGCGGGTTCTATAGTGAATTAATCAAAGTCATTGGCTTGCACGTCATAAAAGGGTATGTATGGGCTCTATGTCGGTGAGTAATATTTGAAAAAAGCCTAAAATGCCTCTTATGGACGCTCTCAAAGGTCAATGGCTGTTGTAACATGAGAGACAAATGGTATGATGATGCTCAGCTACTACTTTTATGAAGTGAAAAGGGGTATGAAGGTAAAGAAGGACGTGGCGTAACAAGGGGCGGTTTTGATGGTTCACTTTACGGGGGCTATTATATCTTATTTACAGATACTGTTTTGAAATGAGCGTGGATGCGCTGGGAAATATTAAAAAAGTGCGTGAATGAGGAACACAAGTGTATTCTGTTTTAGAATGTCCTATTGTACTTGAAGAGGATATCTCCATTAAAGAATGCGATAAATAAAAGCGTAAAATATGTAATTTTCATCAATTAATTGTCGTTGTCGTGGATGCTTTAAGCCTGTAAAGCTGAAGAGTGATGATGGATATTAGCTTTACTCCTTGAAATTTCATATTCTGCCAAAATGGAATTGTATACGCATTGCGAAAGTTGCACAAAAAGAGATAGGTAATAGGTTCGCTTTTATTTGGCATATAAAAGCTGAAACGGTTTACTCTTCATTGTTTTGGTTTCTCTCTTAAAATATGCGGTTCTATAAGGGATGAAAGTTGATTTACAGCGGAAATGGATTTTATGTGGCTTTCAGTTCTCATCGTTAAGGTTTTGGGGAACTATTGGGGGACAATAGAGGTTGGTTTAAAGGGGTTGAAAATATCTTTGTGCTTAATAAACAGATGAGACATTTTGCTAAAAAAGGGGAAACTTCTCTTGTTCATTGTTTAAAATGCTCTTTTAAGAAAAAATATCAAAATAAGTATCAGGAACAGAGAGGCAATAGACAATTCCTTCTTGTGTCAATTTGAGGGAAGCTGAACCATTCACGGAAATGGGAACGATTTTTTCGAGAACGGCACTACCAAAACAGGCTTTTTTATTGTTTGTGGGAGGGATGCCGGATTCAAAATTTTCATGCCACGTGATGATAAGTTGCGTTTTGCCATTCAGTTTTGTTTCAATTTCACAGCGTACACAGATGCTCCCCTTTTCTTGGGAAAGGGCTCCAAAAGAAAGAGAATTGACAATCAGTTCATGAAAAGCCAAACCGATATGCAAAGCGGCATTGGGAAAAAGATAAGGATCGACGCCTTCAAGTGAAAAACGTTCTGTTTCTTTCATAAAATAACCTAAAGCCTGCGTTTGGACCAATTCGCGAAATTGAGCACCGCGCCAATCGGAATCAGTGATCAGATCTTGAGAATGAGAAAGAGAATGAAGACGACCTTGAAATTTTCGTAAAAAAACTTGAAGAGATTCAGTATAGCGGGCGGTTTGGCTGGCAATACTTTGAATGATCGCTAGAAGGTTTTTAGAACGGTGACTGACTTCGCGAAGAAGGATTTTAAGCACTTGTTCACGGCGGCGTAAGCCGGAAATATTGACACCGGTGGTGATAATACCAATAATGTCTTCGTTATCATTGCGGTGGCAATCAATAGAAAATTTGTACCAAATCTCTTGTTTGTTTGTATCTTCAAAACGTGCTTCAACAGTTTGCATTTTGCCACTGGCTAAAACTTGCAGTTTGATGGTTTCCATATTGTCTGCAAGGTCAAGCGAAAAAAAGTCGCTGTCACGACACCCAACCCGCCATTTATTGTGCAAATGATGTGGCAAGTTTTCAGCCCATAAATAAACCAGATTTGTTGCCTGATAGAGAACGCAAATATCAGCACCACGAATCGCTTGCATGAGCGCACTCATATGAGATCTATCCATGGGAGGCTTTGAAAGAGGCGTAACGATCATAATTTTAAGATGTTACCCTGTTCTAAGCCGCTTTAGAAGCATTCTCTTGAAAAAATAAAGCTTGGGAAATAAGCGCTTTCACCATATCAGGGTTAAAAGGTTTGGTCACTAAAAAAGTTGGTTCTGGACGCTCGCCAGTGAGAAGCCTTTCGGGAAAAGCCGTGATGAAAATCACCGGTATACGGTCATTTTTCAAAATCTCGTTGACCGCATCAATCCCTGAACTGTTATCGGCTAATTGAATATCAGCCAAAATCAACCGTGGTTTTTTCTTATGATACATGATGACAGCTTCATCACGCGTGCGCGCTATTCCTACAACATGATGACCTAGGCTTTCTACCATTTGCTCAATATCAAGTGCAATAAGAGGTTCATCTTCAATAATCATTACTTCAGTGGCAATTTGTTGAGAAATATCAATGGATGCTTGGTTGAGAAGCTTGCGAAATTCTTTCGTATCCAGATTCATGATTTCGCTGGCGTCTTGTTCATGAAATCCTTCAACGGCAATGAGCAAAAATGCTTGGCGTGCACGGGGCGTGAGATAGGATAATTTGGCACTGGTTTTTTGTTCAAGACCAAATTGGGGCAGGGGTTCAGGGATGTTTGGTGTGGTTTGGTCAAAAAGATGGCAAAAAAGCCAATAGGTACCAATTCGGTCAGTGGAGGCTTTGGGAAAAATGGAGATGTCGGCAATGAGTGCTTCCAACATCGCTGAAACATAGGCATCGCCAGAGGATTGGCTACCGGTGACAGAGCGGGCAAAACGCCGAAGATAGGGAAGATGCGGGGCAATGCGCGTTGATAATGACATAATTTATAACTCCTTTGACCTTTCAAGCATTTTGTTGGTTGAAATTCTCAACCGATAAAAAAGTTCCTTGATTTGTATGGAACTTTTTACCGACAGCTATATTTACAACCATAAGGCGAAAAAATCTTCGCGGTGCTACCAGTAATATATGGATTAGGGGGATGAAAAATGAACGACCGTGATGAAAAAAATCTCACTACACAATTTAGAGTTGGAGATGATCTTCTCGGGGTCAATAGCGAAATAGCACGGAAGTTACGTCAATTTTATATGGAAATTCAAGAAGAAGCACTGCCACGGTGTTTGCTTGAGCTTTTAGAGAAGTTGGAGCGCGCAGAGCAATTTGGCTTAAACAATGTGGAAAAGGTTTGAATCCTTTATGTCAAAGTGCGCGAAAAATTTTAAACAAGAACTCCTTTCTGTGTTGCCGGCTTTACGAGCTTTTGCTGTTTCTTTAAGTGGCAAGCACGATAAAGCCGAAGATTTGGTCCAAGATACTGTTATGAAGGCATGGGCTAAGCAAGATAGTTTTGAGATGGGAACTAATCTTAAAGCTTGGCTTTTTACCATTTTGCGCAATGAATTTTATAGTCAAATGCGTAAAAAGGGAAGAGAAGTTCAAGATACCGACGGCGTGTTTACTCAAAATGTCGCTGTTCATCCTGCTCAATATGGATCGCTTGATTTACAAGATTTCAAAAAAGCCTTAAATTTGCTTTCTGCCGATCAAAGAGAAGCCATTATTCTCATTGGCGCATCGGGGTTTTCTTATGAAGATGCTGCGGCTATTTGTGGTTGTGCTGTTGGAACCATTAAAAGCCGTGTGAGCAGGGCGCGTAATCGATTACAAGAACTTCTTAAAGTCAATGGTGAGTCTGATTATGGTCCTGATTCTTACTCAGCTGGAAGTACATTGTGTTCATTTAACGGCTAAAAAAGCATAATAATTATGATCGATAGCCTTGTTTTTTTTATTCCCGTTATAGCTATTACAGTAAAGTCAGTATCTGAGGGAATTCAGAAGTTTGGCGTGTATCCTTAGGAACACAAGAAAAGCCTGTATAAAACTTTCTCACGGGCTTTAGGTTTTATGTTCCATAAGGTTGCCTTCCTTTGTGCTGAAAAATGACGACTTTCAAGTTCGCCAATGGACATTCTATGACAACAAAAACAAATTTGATGCCTCAAATGCCTTCTTCTGATGCAACGATATCACGCTGGCGGTGGGGTGCGATTGTTGTTTCTCTTGTTATGGCTCTTTTGGCATCGGTTTTTATTATGTTGCTTTCAAATGCCGTTGATCGAGAAGTCGCACAGTTGAATACAAGTTCAGAATTGCGCGAACAGGCTGATTTGGTCCTTATTAGCCTGATTGATATGGCTGTTGCTGATCGCAGCTATGCAAAAACGCGCAAGGCGGAAGATAAAATACGTTTTGAAAATGCAGAGCGGGAGTTGGGGAATATTCTCGACTATATCGCACTTATTGTTTATGCACATCCGCAGTGGTATAAATGGTTTACGGCTTTTAAAGAAGAGGTTGAAGCACGAAAAGCCTTTATGAATGCCCATATGCGTGCTCTTGATGCGATTCCTGAACAATCTTCTCAACCCTCTCATGCGGACTCTTTGGAAGTATCAAAGATTCCTGTAGCACGTTTAGCTCAATTGATGACAAGCTTTATTAATGGGGATGATGTGGTGCGACAAAAACAGCGTGAGGGTATCGCATTGATGCGGGCGGCTTTGACATTGGCGGCTATTGTTTCCGTTGTGAGTACCTTTATTTCTGCCTATTTTGTTATTAATCGTTTTCATCGTGATATGCGCTCTTTAAAATTGTATCAATTGCTGCTTCATAGTGAAAATATCGCTCTGGAAGCCCGCGTGAAAGAACGAACACAAGAATTAGAAAGAGCACGTAATCACGCTGAAAAAGAACGCCAACGGGTTGAAATATTGTTGCAGGATGCAAGCCATCGTATTGGCAATTCTCTTGGAACGGTGTCTTCTTTGTTGGGGCTCCAGTTAAACCGGAGCAAAAATGAAGAGGTCCGTGCTGTTCTAGGGGCTGCACGTGATCGTATTCAGACAATTTCTACAGCACATCGTCGTTTGCGCTTAAGTGATGATATGGAAACGACACTATTGGCAGAGTTTCTCAGCTCTGTTGTGCATGATGTCGAATTGGCAGTCCCTTTTGAATTGCGTGAAAACATCACCATTCACACCAACTTTAAAGATTGTCGCCTGTCTTCAAGAGATGCGACAACACTTGGAATTATCCTTGGTGAACTGCTGACAAATTCCTTAAAACATGCCTTTCCTGATCAACGGTCTGGTCATATTTATATCTCCTTTGGTCCCCAGAAAGATGGACAATTGATGCTCATTGTAGAAGATGATGGCGTGGGAATGAAAAGCCAAACTTTAAAACAAAAAACAGGACTTGGTCGTGTGGTCGTGGAACAGCTCTGTATGCAATTTGGTGAAAAACCTCTGTTTGAAACTTCTGCTTTAGGAGGCACAAAGATTGTCATTCCTTTGCCAAAACTTAGCATGAATAGTTCAAAAAAAAGCTCTGACTGATTTTTTAAAAGGGTAAATTTTCTCTTTTCTCGTGGTAAGCTGCCTTTCATTCATCGTGAATGTATGGGGAGGGCATCTTTTCACAAGAAGAAGGAAAAATACGGCTTCAGTAGCGCGAACACAGCACCATTCATATCAGATTGTCAATTGCCTTCAAGAGAAACAACTTTGCTTCTTTATCTTTTGGTGTAATGTTTGATTTTCTCTCTTGTTGTTTTTTTGCTTTGTTGACTCCGATGATCGGCTTTCAAAGTTCTCCTTGTCTGAGAGCTTTGAAGTGCTTAAGTTAGCCTTTAAATTTATTTTGAATAAGTGCTCCTTTAAGCCAATAATACTTATATTCGTAAGCTCTATTGCTTTGCAAAAAGATTGTTTTTTCAAGTTTTGTTATTTTTTGTAAGGCATGTGAAACTTTAAATATGGGGTGTTTTTGTAAAAGTGTGTAAGGAATATTCTTAAGGTAGAACGTGCTCATAAAGTTCATGAAACACCGTCCTTTAGGGCTATGAACAGCATACATTCAACAAGTGGAATCTATTCAACAAGAAGTCGGGTTGTTTATAGAATGATATGGATTTTAGAATCTTCATCCTTTAGCGGGCACCTCTTTGATTTGAGATTTTATTGCATGGCAAATAAGGACGGGCTATCGTTTTGATAAAATAAACAAGAAGAGTTAGCCTTTTGGGGTTTCATATTTTTCACTTTTCTATTGTGCGTAAACCTGAAAAGGGGAGGGTGTTTTATTTTTAATCATTGTGATGCGACCTTGGGTGGTGGAATCTTTCGGCGTATTCTTTAATAGATATTTAAAATGCGGAAATCTCTTTGAGAAAAGTAAGCGCTCAAGCATATTTTTTAGATGTTTTGAGTCGTAAAAATGCAGATGCTTTCATGCTTTAAGTCTCTTCGGAGGGTGCTATTGGGCTGTTGATCAAGGCATCAATGTTGTTTTTTTCTTGTAGGAATGTTTGTAGGTCTTGATTGGTTAAGGCTTTGCTATCCGGTATACGAATGCGCATGGGATCAACCTTGACGCCATTGACAATGATTTCAAAATGACAATGGGGTCCGGTTGCCATTCCTGTTGATCCAACATACCCAATAATTTGTCCTTGTCGTACTTTCACGCCTGGTTTGATGTCTGGTGCATAACGACTTTGGTGTGAATAACTGCTGATATATCCATTGGCATGTTGAATTTCCGTATGGTTTCCATAGCCGCCTGTTACGCCTACTCTTGTGACAATACCATCTCCTACAGCAATAATGGGTGATCCTTTAGGAGCAATCCAATCAACCCCCGTATGCATGCGGACATAGCCTAAAATAGGATGTTTGCGTGGACCAAAGGGAGAGCCAAAAATGCCATTTGGTGTGGGTTTGCGCAGCAAGAAAGGCTTTGAACTTTTCCCTTCAGAATCATAATAATCAACGCTTCCATCTTTTAATTGATAACGGTAATATTTATAAGTTGTATTCCCAAAAGTTGCACTAATATAACGAATTTCTGGATCAGCGTTCTTGGATACTTCCTTTGCTTTCAAATTCTTTTTGCCGTTTTTGTTTTCTTTATCGCTTTGTGGTACAGCATAAAATATTTCGATCTGATCATTGGGTGTTATCGGACTTTTCATATCAATATTGGTGGCCAGCAGACGAATAAGACGATGAGAGAGAGATTGTGATATATTATGGCTTAGCAAAGCACTATAGAGTGCATCATAAGCCGTTGGTAATTGTGCGCTATTGATATAAGAATGTGGAATACCATTTTGAAAAGCCGTTTTAAGTGCTTTAGACATTTTAGGCTCTGTGCTTTCAATGAATTGGCCTTTATCATTCAGGGCAATGGTGAGAACATGATGCATCCCTTGATAGATACTTGCGCGTACGAGATGGTCTTCTTCACCAGCTTGTGTCACGATACCAATGCGTAAAAGGCTTCCCTCTTTAAGGGAATCGGAAAGGCTTATTTTTTCTAGCGTTTTTACAACCTGGTCAATTTGCTTTTTTGTATAACTGGTTTTTTTGAAAGCATCGGCTATCGTTTGTTTTTTACGAATAGGAATAATATCTTCAACATAGTTTTTCGTCAGATCGATACGGTGACTTTGAGGAGAAACGGTTACATTTTCTTGAACGATTCGAACTTCAGGGGATTCTGTGCCTTGGGAAGGGGAGGATACATCTTCTAATTTTAAAGGATCAATCAATGTGAGAACTGAAAGAAGTTCGGAGCTCTTTTCTAAAGTAAATCCAGCTTTTTGTACTTCTTGTTGTGCCTCTTCATCTGTCAATGTGTCGCTGTCATCAAAATCGAATTGATTTACCTTAAAATCATAGCTGCGTAAGGTGAGTTTTGTTTCAACCTTTGCTCCATAAATCTGCCCAGAATCTTCTTGTGGTGCGATATTTTGATTTTTCGTATCACTAGCAAGAATGCTTAAAGAATCAAATTTTGGATAGCTATATTTCTGGGGGCGATTTTCGGCTAAAGCCATACGAATCCATTCAAAATGTTGTGTTTGAATGACTTTTTCATCGCCTTTTTTTTGTAGAATCGATAATTCAAATTGACGTTTTCTGTCAAAGCTTTGCCTTGCATGAGTGGGAGAAATACGGTCGCCTTTATAGCCATTGGCCTCAGGGGCTTGTGATTCTGATAGGTTTTCTTGCGTAAACCATTGTGGCGGTGTTACCAATCGCTGTTGTTCATCAAGAGCCGTAAAAAGTGCAATCCCCATAAGAATGCAGGAAGTGATTCCTGTCAGAATGGTTCCCGTAAGCCAACGAGCAGAGACCTGTCGGCGCGCAGGCCGCAAACGCTTGACGACAAGAGCAGGGTCTTGTCCAGGATCGTTTTTTTGTTGTTCGTTATCCCACATAGATTTATAAGAGTACTTTTCAATATTAAATAAAGAAAGCTAGATAGATAGCTTAGCATGCTTCTACAGGAATTTGATTCTTTTTACAAATTACAGATCATGCGATTCTCTTTATACAGCAATGTCTTTATAAATCGTATCTGCGCAGAAAATTTTCTCTATTAAAGTAGCATAAAACAAGCGTTATTGTGATTAACTCATTCCTAGGCAACTTCCTATTTTTATGCATTGCAATGGGGTGCTATATTTTACTTTAAAGGCGCCATGCTCTCTTTGAACTCCTTGCTGTTTTCATGTTTTATTTTTATGAAGGCAGATTTTACCTATAATTGCTTGTTGCCAATAATGTTTTGAAATAGGATTTTTTGTTCAATATTTTATTGGTAAAGTTTGGGTTATTTTATTTAAAAAAAATA
>NZ_JBHIRW010000019.1:0-32760 GCF_042197445.1 Bartonella sp. AA1HLJMS
AATATCTTTTAATTCAAAGCCCATGAACTATGAGCAAAAGCATCGAATGTTCTTCCACCTGTCTCTCTGTTAGGACTCGGTGGCTTTCTAGTAAAGAAATATACAAGATATGCGATGAGACCAAAAATCGCTGTCTCCAACCCCATTAAACCCGCAACTTTTTGGACATTTTTCTCAGCCCCTTGTCCTCCAAACTGGCTAATAATCATATCAACAGCTTTAATAACTCTATTTTCCTGTGTCATTACAGAAATAAAACCAGCATTTTGAAATCTGCCATTTAAAGAATCAGCATTGGCTCTTAAAATCTGTGAAAAGAAAATCGCTACTGCAACAAAACATACTATACAATGCTTGAATATTTTCATCATAACCACCTAATTACAATATTTAATAAAATAAATTTTCTTTACCGCCCCTCTAAATAGAAAACATTACGTTATCTATCGATAAAGTATATTTATCTTCTGATAATAAAAATATAATACAAAATTTAATTAATAATTTTATTTTAATTGTTATTTTTATATTATATTACACTTACAATATATCCGTTACATGTTTATTTAATAATTGTCAATTATTTTATTTGTACTTTATATTATGTAGTTTAATGATAAAAATATATTAAAATAAAATTATTTTATTGTTTTTATTATAAATTTAGCTTTATTATCATAAATATTATTATGATTTTATAATATAAAAAATATCAATATGTTGTTTTTTAGTTACACATAATGTTTTTATTTTTTTGTATAATATAGTAAAATAAATATTTTTATAAAATAATTTTTCCTTAGGATAGATTGAGAAAAAATATTTGCCCCAGCTACAATTAGCGTAAGCACCAGCTTAACTCTTTGATTGAAAAAGCTAAATTAGGTAAGATAAGGGATAACTTTGGTGAATGCGCCAAATCTAATGCCATAAGCTATTACACATTTCAACGATTTCACAGCCATGCGTTTCTACAAGAACGTGGAATAATTTTAATAAAGTTCATTGTCTTCCACAATTATAACTTTCTAACATTAATATAATTCCACGACTCTAAGATAAAATAGAGAAATAAAAATGAATACACCTTCTTTCTAACCAAGATAAAATGATTAAAAATATAAATCATAAAAAATTTAATAATGTCCAGTAAAAGCATTTTTGCACAAACCTTTGTAATGCTAATCGTTATACTTCTTCAGTTTATCAAAATGATAATCTAGAATAGCCATAAAATTATATGATCGTATATTTTTTGAGTTGATACGAAAAATTTATCGATATTCAAATCAGCTCATGCCCCTTTTCATCTTAGAAAAGATATCAATCACGAAAATTAGCGTAGATATATATTTTGAAAAAAATTTAAATAACGTTGATATGGATAGATTATTTGCTAGCAAACAATCTTCTCTATTAAATCAGAGTGTTCACTATTGTGATATTTTAATCTCAATCACTACAACACTTCAATAACAGAAAAAAATATAGATTCACTATAAGCTTAAAATAAAAATTTTGGAATTGATCATATATACAATGAATGAACCGTAAAATACAAAAGTAATCATAACACTAGAAAATGAAAAAGCTTATCACTCTTGTTCACTATTCCTTCCTCTCTCATTTTTTCTGTGTTATTTTTAAAGTCTTGTAAAAGATATGAATTACATGAAAAAAATTTAGCCCTTTGTAATCTCTACGCCATCAATCACATTAGTTTTATTAATGATAAGAAATAACATCTGTATAGCTCTAAGCTTAAAGAGTAACACAAGATTAAAGTATCATTTTTATTTATTGTAAAAGAGGATGTAAAACTTCATTTTTCTCTTATCCTTGTTAAGAAAAATTGAAAAATGATCTTATTAATAATTAAAAAATAGAAAATATTTTTTTACAAAATAATATATTATTTAATTACTTTTTAAAATAACCTATTTAAAATAATATAAATATATTATGTTTATATTGTATGTATTTAAATTGTATATTTTCAATTAAATAATAATGTTTATAATAATAATAAAAATATTACATAATAATTATCTTTCTATTAAATAAAATCATAACATGAAATAAGAAATTCATAATAAAATTAAGTATAATTTTATTGGTTTATAAGTGCAACAAAGAAATATATTTAATTATGTTATTGAGCTCAGTTGCGTTGCCATCGTTTTTGCCTGCTTGGATTGGTGAATCCTTTTATTTCCAAGCAATTATTAACTGAACTTTGACTGCTCAGCATGCTGAAAAATCTCTATGTGATTGTTTTCTTGATAATTGCTATTATGTTGTTTAGCGCAGCTCTTAGCTTTCTATCAGGCAACTTAAAAGCTTTATTCTGTCAATTTTCTTATTGTTTAAGCAAAAACTCATCCACGTAATAATATATTGAATGCACCAACAAAATCAGCACGAATAACCACATTCTACACATCTAAAAATTACCCATCTTTGACAGTTTTTTAGCACTATAAACGCAACAAAAGTAAATTTTGCTCGGAGGAAAAAGCACTACTAATATTGTATACCATCTTACAATTGGCTTGTGTCATCAAGCAGCCATCCAAACTCAAACTAAAACTGATCTAAAACCAAGAAATTTAACTCTATGATTTCTGTTGTAAATTCTTTGCTCATAGCTATAGAAATACAACCGATTTTATGCATGAATATGTCTAATAAAAATCCTCATGTGTAAATTTTACATACCCTATACCGCCAGCATAAATAACGATATTTTACAGTACGATAGAATTTTCACTCAATTTTTTATTTTTATAATCATGCTGACTTTCATCTCATCCCCCTAATCCATTAAATTTACGCATTGTTTTCTTATAACTTATGAAAGTCATGACCATGGAAAGAAAAGCGCTCAACAGAAGATATCCAATATTCCATTCGCCTTTACCAAGCAACAATGACACAGGCAAGGAAGCAGAAAAAGCCATAGGAAGCATAAACAAAAGCCATTTTACGATGCTTAAAGGATAAATTCCTATTGGTACAAATGAAAGCTCGTAAATCATTTCATGAAAATATTCGACAGGCATCTTACGGCTAATAATAAATGTTATAAAATTGAACATCAGAAAAAAACAAATATTGACAATAAAAACACAAAATATTGCAACAACAAAAGAGATCCATCTGAGCTTAAGATCAGAAATATCCGGTAATGATACAAATAAATAGGCACTAACATAAAGAACAAAGAGCTTGATCAAATTAAGAGATTTACACCAACCAAACAACATCAACAACCAGCTTGAAACAGGCTTTATCAAGTATGGTTCAATTTTACCATCCGCTACTTTTTCAAAAAACGTTTCAATAGAATTAGTAAAAATATTCAAAAATATTCCAAGTAGAACAAAGACAACAAAGATAAAATGGATTTCATCTCTGCTATAGTTACCGATCTTTCCTGAAAAAGAAGATATTCTATCAATAAATATGAATTGAATAAAATAATAGCATAGAGAAAGAATAAACTCCCCAGCCAAATTCTTACCATAAACAATCTGTCGGCGGATATTCAAAATGATAAAATGAAGGATTATTTTCATCTCAACCACCTGCTCCATTATATGCTTTCATCCCTTTATTCCAAGCAATATAAATTAAGAATAAAAAACACAAAATAGAAGTAAAACTTCCGAAAATAAACTGCTGAAACAACGCTAAATTTTGCGTCGCGAAAAACTCGGCAGGAGCTGATATCATGAAACGATAGGGATTAAATTGCATAAGCGGAATAAGCCACACCGGCCAAAAAGATGGTGGTAAAAGAACACCCCCAAGAAGCGTTGAACTGAGAATACTGAAAGAGAGTAATATATTGTACTCAATCACCCAAAAGCTTAATAAGGCAATTCCAAAAGAGAGTAAAAAACAAAGCAATTGTGATAGAATAACAACCAGAAAAAAGAACAGAAAAGCGATGACCAATCCCAGAATATTTTCATAGGATAAAACAAGCTTAACAACAAAAAGAGCCAATAACGGGATGCTATATAATACACTCTCCCCTAAAAAAGTAAAAAGCATTTGTGTCATATAGCTAAAGGGCTTTGTAAGATATACTTCTAATTGACCTTCTTTAACATGATGAGAGAAAAACTTAATCACATTATAACCATTATTTAAGCGACCTAGGACTAAAGCAAAAGCATAATAATACATCATATCATAAAAGCTAAAGCCATTGATGGTGTTGCCCGTATCAGAGAAAAGTGCATTCCATAATAGAAGTTGAATAACAAATGGCGAAAGTGTCCCAATGATAATATCGGTAAAAAACATTGCTCTATCACTTAGAACAGTGAGTAATCCATTCTTGGCAAAAAGAAACATACCAAAGCAGTGGTTAGATAAATTCTTTAAATTTAACACGGAGCATCTCTTCAAGCGAGGGAGTGGATACAGAGAACGTACAGTTCAATTCGGTTGTAATTTCGCGTACAAAACGCACAAAATCCTCACGGGGCAGCGAAACCTCCAGCGAGCATTCTTCAGCGTTAAAGTGCTTATCTTTTAAAGGAGTAGATAATTTCAACGCAATCTCATCAATTTTTTCTACAACAGCTGAAGGTGCAGCCATATGTTCACAAAAAAGTGTCATTCTCACCAAAGAAGGAATGACACTTTTAAGCGCATGAAGATTACCATGAAACTGTTTCTTTCCTTTATGCAAAAGAATAATATCATCGACGTATCCATCAATATCTCCCATATCATGACTTGTGATGATATACCCAGTGCCACGCTCCTTTTTCAGTTTTTTAAGAAGCTCCCTGATTTCATGCTTAGATGTAATATCAAGACCAATACTTGGCTCATCGAGAAACAACAGTTTAGGTTTAAAGGAGAGATTAAATGCCAATTCACTTTTCACTCTCTCACCCAGACTAAGCATCCGCACTGGCTTATCCATAATATGCTCAAGACCCAGCAACTCAGCGATCTCTTTAAGATCACGGGTAAAAGAGGCGCGTTCAAGACCATATAATGGTTGAACCATATCCAAACTGTAGCGTAAGGGCAAATCCCACCATAAACAATTCTTGTGACCAAAGACCACACCCAAAGACTTGAACAGATTTTTCTTCGCTTTATAAGGATCAACACCAAGGACTTTAACACATCCCTCATCAGCGTATTGTATACCAGAAAGTATTTTAATCAGTGTCGATTTACCCGCTCCGTTAGGGCCAAGAATTGCTAACGATTGCCCTGAAAAGAGGGTAAAACTCATATCTTTTAACACATGATGATTTGTATAAACTGGCTTGAAGAGAGAAAAGACCTTGTTTTTAAAACCAATTCCTCTGTCAATGTTGCGATATATTTTTGAGACGTTATTAACGTCAATCAATAATGATCCCATCAGTCACTCCTCATTTCAACTTATCTCCCCTTTGAATGTTTCCATAATAAATATCTGTTTTGTTCACTAAAAAAAACAAAAGTGTTCAAGCCCTCCTTAGAGCAATAAAACGCGCCTGACGTTTTATCTCCAATTTTTGTCTAGATATTTTTTCAATGTGATGAGTTCACTTCAATGCAGCATTAAGATACTAAAAACTTATTTCTTCTTTTATGAAAGATAGTCTTTTGGATAAACTAAGTAAGTAGAAAAATAATTGCTCATTGAAAGGAGAACTTTGCTAAGAAAGCTTCATTGTGTAAGCAAAGATACAAAAAGCATAAATCTATACTATAAGCATATCAAACCACATTGATAATAAAACAAACTTCCTTGACAACAGGAATTTTTGAGAGGCTACTTTTCCTCAGCATTACTATAAAATGCCTCCTTTATCTCCCATGAAAAAACTAAAATCGCTTTCTCTATTTTAGTAAATATCTTTCAGATTTTATCTAACTCATCTCCCTCAACAGACACGCCTTCCCAATATATGACCTCTATAGATAATTCAAAGAAGCAGCTTCATAAACTCAGATTATTAAATGATACACCATATCCAAAAATAACAATACAATCAATTATGGATAAAGAACTGTAGAAAGAAAGCCATGATATTCGAAAATTTCATCACTCAAAAACACAATTTTCTCATAGCGATTGACTTATCAAAAACTTTCTTCAAATGATGCCCTATTCATCTTATCAAATTTATAGACAAAATTTGTATCAATCAAAAAGAACAAATGAAGTTTGTTTAGTCGGTTTCAGCATCACTCTCATTAAAAGATAAAAGATTAAAACTTTGGACCATATGAGGTGGTAAAGGTGCAACAATGTCCAATATTCCTCCTGAAGGATGCGGAATACGAATACGACGTGCATGAAGATGAAGACGATTTTGAATTCCTCTTGGTAATGTCCAATTACTATCAGAAAAAAAATACTTTGTATCGCCAATGATAGGATGATCCATATGGGCTGCATGCACACGAAGCTGATGTGTTCTCCCTGTATAGGGTTCCATTTCAAGCCACGAAAGAGCCCGCCCTCGCGTATCTAAAACGCGATAGTAGGAAACCGCATGATGTGAATCTGGCTCCCCATGTTCACAAACACGCATTTTGTCACCTTGTGCAGTCATTTCCTTAACCATCCACGTTGAAATTTTGTCTTGCTTTTTTTTAGGCACACCCCGAACCAACGCCCAATAAGTCTTTTTTGTTTCTCGCGCTCTAAAAGCAGCAGTTAAGAACTGAGCAGCTCCCCTTGATCGCGCAACAATAAGCACACCCGACGTCTCACGATCAAGACGATGAACCAAACGCGGCTTTTCACCTTTTTTATTGCGCCATACCTCAAGCATACTATCCATATGACGAGTTAAACCAGAGCCTCCTTGTACAGCCAACCCAGCTGGTTTATTAAAAACAAATACCTTTGGATCTTCATAAAGCAGCATTTTTTTCAAAACGGTCCCATCATCCTGCCCACGAAGTGTTTTATCCGTTATTGAAAGACTTTCCTTGTCATTAATAGGGAGAGGTGGAATACGAACAGCCTGTCCTATACAAAGACGCGTATCGGCTTTAACACGTCCACTATCAACCCGTATCTGACCAGAACGCAACAATTTTTGCAAAGCTCCAAAACCAAGTCCTGGATAATGCACTTTAAACCAGCGATCTAAGCGCATTCCATTTTCATCTGCCTCAACTTTTTTTATTTCTATGCCTGCCATGAAAATTCCCTTACCTGATAATTTTATTGATCTATTTTTGCGCCTTTATAAACACAAAAATTCATATTTTAGTTGGTTTTATCACACCATATTACAGTTAGTATCCAAAATTGCCTTTTCTTAACGTCCAAATTTTATTAGCTAAAAACTAAGCGTTGTAAAAATCAACAGCCTTTACGCTTAATAGCGAATGGAGATAATTAACCGTGTCCTTATTTAAAACCTATGCACGTGTTCTCACTTACCTAAATAGAGAAAAAAATGCATCCCTTTTAATCTGTACCGCTAATGTTATGTTAGCTATTATCACTATTGCAGAACCTATTTTATTCGGACGTGTTATTGATTCTATTTCAGAAAAATCAGCTATCATTCCTACTCTTACCATTTGGGTTTGTTTTGGACTTTCACATATTATTGCTTATGTCCTTGTTGCTCGCGGTGCTGACCGCTTAGCCCATAGACGCCGCTTAACGGTTTTAACGGAATCTTTCGAACGTATCATTGCTATGCCTTTAATTTGGCATCAACAACGTGGAACTTCCAACGCACTCCATACACTTTTGCGCGCAATAGATTCCATGTCAACCATATGGCTTGATTTTATGCGCCAACATCTCTCAACGCTTGTCGCCTTATTGGTTCTCATCCCCATAGCGTTTAATATGAATTGGCGTCTTTCAATAGTCTTGGTTGTGCTTGCCATCACCTATGTATTAATTGCACGTTTAGTGATGCGAAAAACAAAAGACGGACAAGCCGCTGTAGAATGCTATCATCATAACCTTTTTAAACATGTCAGTGATTCAATCTCTAATGTTTCCATTGTACAAAGTTATAACCGAATAAAAGAAGAAGCTTCTACACTACATCAACATACAAATGCTCTGCTTAAAGCACAAAATCCTGTTCTCAATTGGTGGGCGCTCGCCAGTGGCTTAAATCGAATGGCTTCAACAATTTCAATCGTTTGTGTTCTTCTCCTTGGAGCTTTTTTTGTTGCAAAAGATCAATTACGAGTAGGTGAAGTCGTTGCTTTTGTTGGATTTGCACAACTCATGATTAGCCGCCTAGACCAAATGAGCAATTTTATTAATTGTGCAATATCCTCACAAGCAAAACTGCAAGAATTTTTTGAAATGGAAGACTCAACCTTTCATATTAACGAACCGCAAAATCTTCCTTCCCTCCAAAATGTTAAAGGCGCCATACAATTTCATCACGTGACCTATCAATTCCCAAATTCTTCTCAAGGTGTTTTTGATATTTCCTTTGAGGTTAAAGCAGGACAAACTGTTGCAATTGTAGGACCAACAGGGGCTGGAAAAACAACATTGATCAATCTGTTACAGCGCGTATACGACCCTACCCTTGGGCATATCTCCATTGATGGAATAAATATATGCTCAATCAATCGCGAATCTTTACGCAAATCTCTAGCAACAGTATTTCAAGACTCGGGTCTTTTTAACCGTACTATTCATGACAATATTTCAATAGGAAAAGCGAGCGCAACGAATGAAGAACTTTATGAAGCAGCAAAAATAGCAGAAGCTCACGATTTTATTCTAAAAAAAGCTGATTGTTATAACACAATGGTGGGCGAACGAGGATCTCAATTATCCGGTGGAGAAAAACAGCGACTAGCAATTGCACGCGCTGTTTTAAAAAATGCCCCTATTCTCATTCTAGATGAAGCAACAAGCGCTCTTGATGTTGAAACAGAAGCACGTGTCAAAGATGCTCTCGATTGCATAAGCCATAACCGTACTACTTTTATTATAGCACATCGCCTCTCAACAGTACGCAATGCTGATGTGATACTCTTTCTGGATCATGGTCACTTAATGGAAAAAGGAAACTTTCAAGAATTGATCGATAAAGGGGGACGTTTCTCTAATTTTTTAAAGGCAAGTGGTTTAACAATCAAACCACCAGAAAGAGAAGGAGAAAATGTTATTCCCTTACATGAAGCCATAGCTTCATAAAAACGATACTCTTCATAGATCTTATGCAAAAAATGCCTCTTCAATACAATAAGAGTTCTTATATATGATACAAGTAAAAAGATTTCTAAAAATGCCACAATCCATTTTAGGTATTTAAGAAAAATATTAAAACAGTTTAGTATTTTCTCTGCTATTGCAATTTTACTAGATTAGAACAAAAATATTTTCCTATATCTGTGCATACTGACGAGTATACATTCTCATTTAGGGAAAATGTAAAGGTAAAAACAATTTCCAGTTTTACCGTCTTCCTTTCACTCAGCTTTACGAATTTCAAAACGAACTAAAGTAATATCTTTTAAATAATGAATATTATGTATTGCGTTGCACTTTTGTTTATCACTTTCTTTATAGTCCTCTCATAAAGAACAGAACATCATTGTTTTGCACATTCATATAACTTTTTTTAAGAAACATTTCTCAATGCTCTTAAGCCCATTTCACAACGACATTCGTGAGTGGTTTTGATTAATTTAACATACACAGAATTTGAAATAATAAAACCCTACGAATATTCGTAGCTCTTATTCAAAAGATAAAACGATAAATTATCATTATAATTCAATATATTAAAGCAATTTTATCATAAATAAATTAGATGTTAATCTAAATCTTTAGATTTATGTGATATTCATTTGATTTATATTGATAATTCATTACTTTATAACTTGAAATAAAGATTTATAAAGATAGGAGAATATTCTTTTCCAAACCTTTTAATAATAAACCAAAAAACTGTTTTCTTGTACATAACAAGCAAAATAAAAACAACACAATAGCTCTAAGATACAACAACTCTTTTATAAGCCTTTTCAAGAAAAGAGATTTTATTCATTTGAAAACTAATAGAATAATGATAGCTTATAACTTTATAAGGATAATCGTATGCAATAAATCTTGTATTTTTCCTTTCATAAAAAGAGATGTTTCTTCAAAAAATCTATAAGAGCAACACAATAACTAGTCTTCCTAGTAAAAGAATACACAGTAAAGCATGAAGTGCTGCATAATCTATCTTATCTTAAAAAGGTGACTCCTGAAACGCTTGGAAGCTATAAAGCCAAATGATAAAGTGGTGATAAAGACAAACACTGTCTTTATCTTTACAATTGTATTTTCCCCAATTACGCTGTATCTGCATTTCAGAAATACACCAGACAGATATTCATGATACATAGATGCCAACCAAATATAACAATGTGAAAAATACCTATGCAGAATAATTTCATTCTTTAATTTTTTTCAAGAAAATCTTTTAGTGCCGCAAATGCCTCATCAGCTTTGTTCCCCTCAGGACCACCAGCCTGCGCCATATCAGGACGGCCACCTCCACCTTTACCACCAAGCATCGCTGAAAGAATACGAACGAGATCTACAGCATTTAATTTATCCGTTAAATCATCCGTAACACCGACAACAGCACTCCCTTTTCCATCCTCCGAGACACTAATAAAAGCAACCACTCCAGATCCAATTTGTTTTTTCTCAGAATCGACGAGCGCCTTAAGATCCCGTGGTAAAATATTTTTAACAACGCGTCCGGTAAAAGAAAACCCATTGATGATGATAATATCATCTTGGCTCCTTTCTGTTACTCCACCACTCAACATCATTTTCTTGCGTACATCATTCAATTCTTTTTCAAGTTTACGACGATCATCAAGCAAAATTCGCACCCGTTCTTCCACACCAGCAGAAGAAGTTTTTAAAAGATCAGCGATTTCATGAATACGTTCATCTTGGCGGCTAAGATAAAGACGTGCTTCTTTGCCTGTTAAAGCTTCAATACGCCGCACTCCAGCTGAAACAGAACTTTCAGAAACAATATGAATTAAACCAATATCACCTGTTCGCTCCACATGTGTCCCTCCACAAAGCTCAATTGACCAACGCTTTTTTAATCTTTCCTGTTCAAGTGGCTCCCCCATAGAAACAACGCGAACTTCATCACCATATTTTTCACCAAACAATGCCATGGCTCCTTCATAAATGGCATCATCTACAGCCATGAGGCGCGTTATTACTTTACTATTTTGCAAAATAATCTCATTTGCTAAATCTTCTATTTTTTTCAACTCTTTTGGTGAAACGGATTTTGGATGGGAAAAATCAAAACGCAACCGATCTGGCGATACAAGAGAACCCTTTTGAGTAACATGATCCCCCAATGTTTGGCGTAAAGCTTCGTGTAACAAATGAGTAGCAGAGTGATTCGCGCGAATTTTCTTACGACGAACAATATCAACCGTTAATTCTACACAATCAGACCTCGATGCCTGACCAGATTTCACCTCCCCAATATGGATAAAAACACCATCACCCTTTCTTTGGGTATCATGCACCTTAAAAATAAAATTTTCACCAGAAATGATACCGCTATCACCAATTTGCCCACCAGATTCACCATAAAAAGGTGTCTGATTAACAACAAGCATAGCTTTCTGATCCGAAGAAATATGATCAACAATTTTACCATCACATACAAGAGCTGTAAGAATACCTTTCGCTGTCTCAGTTTCATAACCTAAAAACTCTGTGGCCCCCACTTGATCACGAACAGAAAACCAGATTTTCTCTGTTACAGCTTCTCCAGAACCAGACCAATTGGCACGTGCTTCCTCTTTTTGGCGTTCCATCGCTTTATCAAAAGCACCAACGTCAACAGATATTCCGCGACGACGAAGAACATCTTGCGTCAAATCAAGCGGAAAACCATAGGTATCATAAAGTTTGAAAGCAACTTCACCATTCAAATAGTCTCCTTCTTTAAGATCGGTACTTGCTTCGTTCAACAAACCAAGTCCTCGTTCAAGCGTTTTACGAAAACGTATTTCTTCTAACCTTAAAGTTTCTGAAATCAAAGATTCAGCACGTGTCAACTCAGGATAAGCTTGTCCCATTTCGCGAATTAAAGCAGTCAAAAGTCGCCACATTAAGGGCTCTTTAGCACCAAGAAGATGCGCATGACGCATAGCACGACGCATAATACGACGTAAAACATATCCTCTTCCTTCATTAGAAGGAAGCACACCATCAGCAATCAAAAATGCAGATGAGCGAAGATGATCAGCAATGACACGATGGCTGGCAATAAAATCACCCTTTGCCTCAATCCCTGTAATTTCTTCTGATGCAGCAATTAATGCACGAAAAAGATCAATGTCATAATTATCATGAACGCCCTGTAAAACAGCAGCAATACGCTCTAATCCCATGCCTGTATCAATAGAAGGGTGAGGTAAGTTAACACGTTCTTCCTTGGAAACTTGCTCATACTGCATAAAAACAAGATTCCAAATCTCAATAAAGCGATCCCCATCTTCATTAGCACTTCCAGGAGGACCGCCCCATATTTCATCACCATGATCATAAAAAATCTCCGAACAAGGCCCACAAGGTCCTGTTTCTCCCATCGACCAAAAATTATCAGCCGTCGCAATACGAACAATTTTTTCATCTGGAAGACCTGAAATTTTACGCCACAGTTCAGCAGCAACATCATCACTCTGATAAACTGTCACCAACAATTTATCTTTTGGCAGGCAAAATTCCTTTGTTAAAAGATTCCATGATAAAAAAATGGCTTCTTCTTTGAAATAATCACCGAAAGAAAAATTACCCAACATTTCAAAAAATGTATGATGGCGCGCCGTATAACCAACATTATCAAGATCATTATGCTTTCCACCCGCACGAACACATTTTTGTGCCGTTGTTGCCTGCGTATAAGAAGGTTGTTCAAGTCCAGTAAAAACATTTTTAAACTGCACCATCCCTGCATTTGTAAACATAAGTGTAGGATCATTCCGCGGAACAAGCGGACTAGAAGAAAGAACTTTATGCCCATTACGATGAAAATAATCCAAAAATGTTGACCGAATATTATTAACACTATTCATGTTGACACCTGCTCAATACAGCACAAAACCATAAAAGAAAAATCCCCCTCATTAAATCCTCTTCGCCACGCATGGAGTCAATTTAATCAAAAATGGAATATTTGTTTTAAAAAATTGAGAAAAAAATGACTGCGTATTTAAAAACTCAAACAAAAAAACAGGAAAATCTTAAAGAAAAAAAATTATAGACGAAAAAAACGCCCCATCAAATGGCTTCATCACTTTCTATATTTTCTGACCCTGCATTTTCTAACAATTCAATCGCAATCAAACCAGCATTTTGGCGCAAAGCTGCTTCAATCTCTGTAGCTATTTCCACATGTTCACGTAAAAACTGCTTTGCATTCTCACGCCCCTGCCCTAAACGCTGAGAATTATAAGAAAACCATGCACCAGATTTTTCCACAACACCAACCTTGACACCCAAATCAATCAACTCACCTACTTTGGAAATACCTTCACCATAAATAATATCAAACTCAACCTGTTTGAATGGAGGTGCCAATTTATTTTTCACCACTTTAACGCGCGTCTGATTACCAACGATTGAATCCCTATCTTTAATGGATCCAATGCGACGAATATCTAAACGAACAGAAGCATAAAACTTTAAAGCGTTTCCACCCGTTGTCGTTTCAGGAGAACCAAACATCACACCAATTTTCATGCGAATTTGATTAATAAAAACAACCATACAGTTAGAGCGAAAAATTGCTGCGGTTAATTTTCGTAACGCTTTACTCATTAACCGAGCTTGCAATCCGGGCAAAGCATCACCCATTTCACCGTCAATTTCTGCTCGCGGTGTTAAAGCTGCGACAGAATCCACAACAAGCACATCAACGGCACCAGAACGAACCAACGTTTCTGTAATTTCCAATGCCTGTTCACCGGTATCTGGCTGAGAAATGAACAAGTTTTCTAAATCAACACCAAGCTTACGCGCATAAATAGGATCAAGCGCATGCTCTGCATCAATAAAAGCACAAATCCCACCACCTTTCTGTGCCTCAGCAATAGCATGGAGAGCCAATGTTGTTTTCCCAGAACTTTCTGGTCCATAAATCTCAACAATACGCCCCTTCGGTAATCCACCAATCCCTAAAGCAATATCCAAGGATAACGATCCTGTTGGAATTGTTTCAATTTCAACAACTTGCTCTTTTTGCCCAAGACGCATAATCGAGCCTTTACCAAAAGAACGTTCAATTTGTGAGAGAGCAGCATCGAGAGCTTTTGTTTTATCCACGATTATATCCTTGACCGAATTCATAATAACCTAAAACTTTAGTGTACACTGTACTTTTAATTTAACTAAAGGTTTGAGTTTAGAGTTTCACAGACTATTTCCATTCCTATCTCCACATTATGTCCATAAACATTCATGACCATCACAATAAAGAATTGGCATTGCTTATCTTATGACACATAATAAACTCCAATAAAGTAATATCTCTATGGGAGCATAGTTAACATATTTATATCTCTCTAGAAAAGGAACAATTTAATTTTAAACACAATGTTCTACAACCCTTCTGCTTATCCCTTTGATTAAATACTTGAGAGACTAAGAATTCTCCCGCTATTGATCACACAAAAAACGCATCATCAATCAACCTCATACCCCCTATTGCATCGAAGAACAAAACGCTATTGTGTTGCATATTCATGCACTTGATTTAAGAAACATCTCTCAAAACTTCCAAGCTCATTTTGTGACAACACCTATGAATGTGGTATACTGCAAAACCCTTTAGGCACCACCATCTTTACTCTATAGAAGGAGCAAGCCGGCACCATCACACTATTTATCATCCTCCAATATTGCAACAGCTCTCGGCACTTGAGACAATTTATAAGAGGGATTTTTAGTCTTTTCTTGTACAGTTTTTATCACACGCTAATCCTGCTTGTAACATGCAAGCGAATAACTTGATTGCTTCAACAAATAACAGACTTGGGATGAGAGAAATTTACGGTATTTGAAACTTTCATTCAACTTACGAAACAGTCAATCATCATTATAAGTCAATATATTATTTAATAAAAACCAAAAAAATACAGCAGCTTAAAAGTTGAATGACATATTTAAATTTGAAAAAACATGCACTTTCTAAAATATCAAAAAAAATCTCTACAAGCAATGCAATAAATGTTTAAAATATAAGCTAAATTTCTCATACAATAACATAAGAGATAAAATAATAAATCCAAGATCAATAAAAAACGTATTTCAACTCAAATTTTATTTTGATCTTTACGTTTTTTGCGCAACTGTTGCCACCACTCAAGACGTTTCACAATTTCACGCTCAAAACCACGCTCAACTGGTTTATAATAACTCTGACGCCCAAGTTTTTCGGGAAAATATTCTTGTCCTGAAAAAGCGTCTGGTTCATCATGGTCATAACAATAACCACTTCCATACCCTTCTTCCTTCATAAATTTCGTAGGCGCATTAAGAATATGCTTAGGAGGTGGTAAAGAGCCATTTTTGCGCGCACAACGCAGTGCTGCTTTATACGCAAGATATGCTGCATTTGACTTTGGCGCAGTTGCAACATAAAGACATGCTTGCGCCAAGGCCAATTCTCCTTCTGGTGATCCTAAATAATCATAGGCATCTTTTGCTGCATTACAAATGACAAGAGCTTGAGGATCCGCCAAACCAACATCTTCAACGGCCATACGAACCAATCTTCGCCCAATATAGAGAGGATCTTCACCAGCATCCAACATACGTGCCAAATAATAAAGCGCAGCATCAGGATCAGATCCACGAACGGATTTATGCAACGCTGAAATGAGATTATAATGCCCATCTCGTCCTTTATCATAAATAGGCGCACGACGCTGAATAACTTTTTGCAAAGCAACAACATCAAGAATCTCTCCCAATGGTGCAATAGACCAAACTTCCTCTGCCAATGTTAACGCAACCCGCGCATCACCATCAGACATCTCTATCAAAACGTCTCTGGCATCATTATCCAAGGGAAGAGTTTTTCCCTCCACTTCTTCAGCACGCCTCAAAAGCATGTCCAAACTTTCATGATCATGAGAAAGAAATGTTAAAACACGTGCACGCGAAAGAAGGGCAGCATTCAGCTCAAAAGAAGGATTTTCGGTTGTTGCACCTATAAGTACCACAGTACCCTCTTCCATTACAGAAAGAAAACTATCCTGCTGTGCACGATTAAACCGATGAATTTCATCAACAAAGAGAAGTGTTTTATCCCCAGATATAAAACGCCTCTGCGCAACTTCAAAAATCTTTTTAAGTTCAGAAACTCCTGTAAAAATAGCAGAAACCTGTTCAAACGCGAAATTTGTTTCAAGGGCTAACAAACGTGCAACAGTCGTTTTTCCCGTCCCTGGAGGTCCCCAAAAAATCATCGATCCAATTGAGCCTGTTGCCGCCATACGTGAAAGCAAACCATCCTCTCCAATCAAATGCTTTTGTCCCACAACATCATTGAGAGAACAAGGACGCATTCTTTCTGCAAGTGGCTGATTTTTATTAACTTGAAAATCAAACGACGAAGTAAAAAAATCTTTCTTCAAAAAAAACCTCAACGAATAAATTGGCGAATATACATACCATCACGTTCATATTCCAATTGCCACATATTTGAGCGACCTTGCATAAGAACCTTTTTCAACTGATGAACTGTTTGAATTTTATGGCCATTTACAACACGTAGAATATCTCCTGACTGAAAAATTCCAGCTGCATTGCTCATTTTATCAAGATTGGTAATCACAACCCCTTTTGCAGATATAGGAAGATGAAAACGTCGACTATTTTGCGGTGTCAAATCTAACACTTCAGCACCAGCAAGAGGACTGTCACCCGTAATTTTTTCAGATTTTAAAAATGCAGTTTCTGATATCGATGAAACTGTTATTTGTGTTTTTAAAGTTTTTCCACTTCGTAAATATTCCAAAGCAAGACTATGCTCAACGTCAGCTGTCATCAAACGATAACCAAGACTATCTGGACTGTCAACGCGTACCCCCTGCACACTCAAAATAACATCACCTACTTTCAATCCAGCTTTTTCAGCAGGACTATCTTTGATAACTTCAATAATCAGAGCACCATAGGGACGTTCTAAACCTAAACCACCAGCAATATCAGCTGTAACATTTTGAAAAGAAGCCCCAATATAAGGCGGCACAAAATATTTTCCACCGCGTTTAACAGTATCAAGCATCACTTTTACAAGATTAACTGGAATAGCAAAACCAATCCCTACAGAACCACCGGAACGCGAATAAATAGCCGTATTAATTCCGATTAACTGACCTTTCATATCAATTAAAGCGCCACCAGAATTCCCTGGATTAATGGCTGCGTCTGTTTGAATAAAAAAGTCAAAATCAGAAACCCCAACACGTGTACGCGCTTGCGCTGAAACAATACCACTTGTAACTGTTTGACCAACACCAAAAGGATTACCAATAGCAAGAACAAGATCACCAACTTCAACAGCATCAGAATTTCCCAAAGAAAGAACCGGAAATTGAGCATCTTTTTCCTTAACTTCAAGAATGGCAATATCAGTTGCTTCATCTTTGAGCACGACCTTACTCTCAAACTCCCGTCCATCAGAAAAAGCCACTTTAATTTCGCTTGCATCTTTAATGACGTGGTAATTTGTAACGATCAAACCACGTGCATCAACAATCACCCCTGATCCTAATGACGATTGCTTACGAACAGGAAATTTATTTTGAAAACGACCAAAAAATTGCTCAAAAAATGGATCGCCTTCAAAAGGTGATCGAGCTCTAATTTGTCGAGCTGCATAAATATTTACAACAGATGGAACTGTCTTTTTAACTAAAGGAGCAAATGAAAGAGTGATTTCTGTTTGTGTTTGAGGAACATGAGCATATACATGATCAAATGATATCTGCATCATAATTGCAAAAAAAATCCGCACCCAAAAAGAATACCTCATAATCCACTCCTTATAAAATCAGCACATTCTGTTGAAGATTAATAGAATAAAAAAACGTATCCCCGCAAATTAAGGACCTCTATTAATATTTCATAATAGAGAATAAAAACAACCTATTTAAACAATAAATATTATAAAAATAAGATAATTCAATATTCTATAATTTTCTCTCTGCACCTATTTCTCAACTAAAACAAACTTAAAAATGCTCACAAAAAAACCGCCCAAGACAAGGCGGCCTTTAAAAATCCAACAGAATAAAAAACTCTACGAAGATGTTCCCTTTTCATTCTCAGAAGCTTCCATGCGAGCACGATCCTCAGCACCCTTCGCTTCAACATCACGATCAACAAATTCTATAACAGCCATGGGCGCATTATCACCGGTACGAAACCCCGCTTTCATAATACGCAAATACCCACCGTTGCGTGATGCATAACGTGGCGCAAGCGTATCAAATAATTTTGCAACCTTTCCTGCATCACGAAGTGCTGCAATAGCTTGCCGACGCGCATGCAAACCACCACGCTTACCAAGAGTAACGAGTTTTTCAACAATAGGACGAATTTCTTTAGCCTTTGGAAGCGTTGTCACAATCTGCTCATGCTCGATCAACGAAGTTGCCATATTTGCAAACATCGCTTTACGGTGACTGGCAGTACGGTTCAACTTGCGTCCTGACTTACTATGGCGCATAAGCCCTCTCCTTAAATTCTAATTTTAATATTGATCTTCATAACGTTTTGCAAGATCATCAATGTTTTCAGGCGGCCACGCAGGAATCTCCATCCCAAGATGTAAACCCATACACGCCAAAACTTCTTTAATCTCATTCAACGATTTGCGACCAAAATTCGGTGTCCGAAGCATTTCAGATTCTGTTTTTTGAATCAGATCACCAATATAAACAATATTATCATTCTTAAGACAGTTTGCCGAACGAACTGAAAGTTCTAATTCATCCACTTTTTTGAGAAGTGCAGGATTAAAAGAAAGCTCAGAATCAGCCTCTTCAACAGGCTCCTTCTGTGGCTCTTCAAAGTTAATAAATAACGATAATTGATCCTGAAGAATGCGTGCTGCAAAAGCAACAGCATCCTCACCATTAACAGCACCGTTTGTTTCAATCGTGAGCGTTAATTTATCATAATCGAGAACTTGACCTTCGCGTGTATTTTCTACTTTATAAGATACCTTACGGATCGGTGAATAAAGACTATCAATTGGAATAAGCCCTATACGTGCATCATCAACACAATTACGATCAGATGGAACATACCCCTTTCCTGTGTTGACAATAAATTCCATACGAATTTCAGCTTCTTCATCAAGAGTACAAATAACATGATCTGGATTTAGAATTTCCATATCTCCAACTGTACTGATATCTCCCGCTTTCACGACACCAGGCCCCTCTTTATAAACGACAACACGTTTAGGCCCTTCTTCTTCCATACGAAGCGCAATTTCTTTTATATTCAGAATAATATCCGTAACATCCTCACGCACACCTGGAATCGATGAAAATTCATGCAAGACACCGTCAATCTGCACAGCAGTAATAGCAGCACCACGAAGCGAAGATAACAAAACGCGACGAAGCGCATTTCCTAACGTTAAACCAAAACCACGCTCAAGAGGTTCAGCAATCACACTTATAATATTTGGATTATCATGTGCACATGATTCAACCTTATTGGGTTTAATAAGTTCCTGCCAGTTTTTCTGGATCATATTTTTATTCCCGTTCTTTAGTTCCGTTACCATTCAATCGTAACGACCAATGTGAACATCAGAGAAATCTCCGACAACAAAAAACAACACCCAATTAAACACGCCGCCTTTTCCGCGGACGACATCCATTATGAGGAATTGGTGTTACATCGCGAATAGAAGTAATGACAAAACCAACAGATTGCAATGCACGTAAAGCAGATTCACGCCCTGATCCAGGTCCACAAACTTCAACTTCCAAAGAACGCATACCATGCTCTTGCGCTTTTCTTGCACAATCCTCCGCAGCAACTTGAGCAGCAAAAGGTGTCGATTTACGCGCACCTTTAAACCCCTGAGCTCCCGCAGATGACCAGGCAATTGCATTACCCTGAGCATCAGTAATAGTAATCATTGTGTTATTAAATGTTGAATTAATATGCACAACACCCGATGAAATATTTTTACGTTCGCGACGACGAACACGTGTGGCTTCCTTGGCCATAATTTCCCTTTCAACGATCTCATCACTGCCGTAACATCAGCAGCTCCACCTTTTTTCCTTGTCAAAAAAATCAAACAAGAAAAAGAATATATAAAAAACCTTCCACAAAGGCCCTTATTTCTTCTTACCGGCGATTGCCTTAGCCGGACCTTTACGTGTACGGGCATTCGTATGTGTACGCTGTCCTCGGACAGGCAAAGACCGGCGATGACGCAATCCTCGATAACAACCAAGATCCATCAAACGCTTAACATTCATAGCAACCTCACGACGAAGATCACCTTCAACTTGATACCCCTGATCTATTGCCTCACGAATCTGCAGCACCTCAGCATCTGAAAGCTCATGCACACGACGCCCCAAAGGAATGCCAACTCTTTCAATAATTTCTTGAGCAAATTTTGGTCCAATCCCGTGGATATATTGAAGCGCAATAATTACACGCTTATTTGTCGGGATATTGACGCCAGCAATACGAGCCACGCCTACTCTCCTTAGTTATTTTGACAAATTGTTATAAAATACCTGATATACCTTACAGAAAAAAATAGACTCAGAAAAAAATTCTTCCGAATCCTATTATTTCACTAAAATAAATTAAATTCACTTTTGATAGATTTCATCTCAAAAGTCAACTCTTTTCATTTATTTCTAAAAAAAATCTCATGAAAGAAACCCTCTAATCATACGTGTCACTTCAGCAACACCAATCATTCCATCAATAACCTTCAACATTCCCCTCTCTGAATAAAATTTTGATAAGGGAGCTGTTTTTTCACGATATTCTACTAATCTTTTTGCAAAAGCAACAGGATTGTCATCTAAACGAACCTGTCCACCAGTCGCTATTGTTTCCTCAACGCGCTTCTTCATACGTTCAATCAACACGTCTTCATCAACACACAATTCAATAACAGCATTAAGCCGCATATTTTTTGAATCCAGTATCTGTTGCAACGCTTCTGCTTGCCCCACAGTTCGCGGATATCCATCCAAAACAAAACCGTTTACACAATCAGCTTCATCAATCCGATCTGATACGATTTGATTAACAATACTATCAGGTACCAAAGTACCAGAACTTATAATAGCTTTAGCTTTTTTACCAATCTCCGTTTCTTTGGCAATCACCTCACGCAACATATCCCCTGTTGATAAATGAGGAATGTTATATTCCTCAGTCAACATTTTTGCTTGCGTACCTTTTCCCGCTCCAGGAGGACCTAAAAGAATAACTCTCATCGATTCCTTTTACCTCCACGAAGTTTTGATTTTTTTATCAACCCTTCATATTGATGGGCAACAAGATGCCCCTGAATTTGAGCAACCGTATCAAGTGTAACAGTAACAACAATCAACAAGGATGTTCCCCCAAGATAAAAAGGAACCTGTAATGCAGATATCATAAATTCAGGTAACAAACAAACCAAGATAATATAAAGTGCCCCCACAACAGTAATACGCGTCAAAACGTAATCAATATATTCGGCTGTACGCTCACCTGGACGAATCCCTGGAATAAAACCAGAATGTTTTTTCAACTGATCTGCAGTATCACTTGGATTAAACACAATAGCTGTATAAAAAAAGCAAAAAAACGCCATTAAAAATGCATAAACAATCATATAAAGTGGCTGTCCATGACCAAGAGCATAAGAAATCTCCTGAACCCATTGTGGCATTTTATCAGAAAAATTATTAATAGTGGCAGGTAATAATAATAAAGATGAAGCAAAAATAGGTGGGATAACACCAGCAGTATTCAACTTTAAAGGAAGATGCGACATATCTCCTTGAAACATTTGATTACCGACCTGACGTTTCGGGTATTGGATAAGAATTCGCCGTTGCGCACGCTCTATAAAAACAATAAGCCCAATAACCAAAACAGCAATAAGAACGATTCCTATTAAAAGAAAAGTTGATAAATCAGCCTGACTATGAGCTGTCAAAAGCTGAGCAAAAGTAGAAGGAAAGTTGGCTACAATCCCTGTAAAAATGATAAGAGAAACCCCATTACCAATACCACGTGACGTAATTTGCTCGCCAAGCCACATAAGAAACATCGTTCCGCCAACAAGCGTAATAACAGAAGAAATACGAAACATAAGACCTGGTTCTAAAACAATTTGAAGCCCCGACCCTATACCGCTTTCAAGCGCAACCGCAATACCAAAAGCTTGTAGAATTGCCAATACGACTGTTACATAACGCGTATATTGATTGATAATCTTACGACCTAAATCCCCTTCTTTTTTAAGAGTTTCCAAAGAAGGAATAATAGATGTTAACAATTGCACAATAATAGATGCCGATATATAAGGCATGATACCCAGCGCAAAAATAGCCATACGCCCAACGGCACCTCCAGCAAACATATTAAAGAGTCCTAATACACCCGACGCGTGATGTTCAAATGTTTGCCGCAAAGCATCGATATTGATACCTGGAAGAGAGATGTAAGTGCCAAAACGATATACAAGAAGCGCCAACAGAGTAAACCAGATGCGTTTCTTTAATTCAGTTGCACGCGAAAAGGTGCCGAAATTTATATTGGAAGCAAATTGCTCTGCTGCTGATGCCATAAAACGTCTCCACTTTACACTTCAGTTCTTCAAATCACAGAAGTATAATCCTAAAATTCATATATGCATACACAAACAAATGCAGAACTTAAACAATTCTCCACAAAAGACCCCACAAAACAGATATTATTCTTCTTTAGGTCTCTATTCATATTAAAAAATTATCGAGCAATATCAGGAAGAATAACCTGACCACCCACTTTTTCAATCTTAACACAAGCAGCTTGTGAAGCACCAGAAACATGAAAGGTAATCTTAGCCTTCAAATCACCATCAGAAAGAAGACGAACCCCATCTTTTTCACGACGAATAATACCAGCCTCTTTCAAAGAAACCATATCAACAGGCTTTTCAATATTCAACTTACCTGCATCAACTGCCAACTGAATACGTCCTAGTGAAACTTCATTGTAGGTTTTAGCAAAGAAATTCCTAAATCCACGTTTTGGCAAACGACGATAGATGGGCATTTGCCCACCTTCAAAACCATTAAGGGAAACACCAGAACGTGACTTTTGCCCTTTTACACCACGACCACCAGTCTTACCCGTACCGGAACCAATACCACGCCCAACACGCTTACGATTTTTTGTTGCGCCTTCGCAATCACGTAGTTCATTGAGTTTCATATCTAATACTCCCGCAACCCTTAACCTTCATCTATAACGCGAACAAGATGCCGAACCCGAGCAATCATACCCCGCACACAAAGTGTATCATCTAAAACGCGCCGACGACGCATTTTATTTAGTCCAAGCCCCTTTAAGGTTGCACGCTGAATCTGTGAGTTTCGAATAGGGCTTCCAATTTGTTCCACCGTCACAGTTTTACCACTCTGAGATTTTTTCTGAACCATTTCCTAATTCCTTTTCTGATAATCTCAGAAACTACCCTTCTAGGTCGACTAAATGGCGACGACGCGCCTGCAAAGTCGAATACTTTATACCACGTTGAGCAGCAATATCTCTAGGATGCATTTGATGTTTCAATGCATCAAATGTTGCACGAACCATGTTATAAGGATTCGACGATCCTAGTGATTTTGCAACGACATCCTGCATACCAAGAGCTTCAAAAATAGCACGCATCGGCCCCCCAGCAATAATACCAGTACCAGCAGAAGCCGAGCGTAGCAAAACACGCCCAGCTCCGTGACGACCTTCAAGATCATGATGCAATGTACGCCCAGACCGAAGTGGAACATAAATCATCCCACGCTTTGCAGATTCCGTTGCTTTACGAACGGCTTCTGGAACTTCACGGGCTTTACCATGTCCAAAACCCACACGCCCTTTTTGATCTCCAACGACAACAAGAGCAGCAAAACCAAAACGCCGACCACCCTTTACAACTTTAGCAACACGATTGATATGAACGAGCCTATCGACAAATTCATTATCGCGTTCTTCTCTCTCACCACGTTCTTTTTGTGCCATTCCTCATTCCTTTTTCTTTTCCGGAAGCACGATAACAAAGTCCCTCATCAAACTGGAAGAACTTAAACGAAATACTCTAAACTCTCCTTACTCATTCATAAATAAGAAATTTTAGAAATTCAAACCACCTTCACGAGCAGCTTCAGCTAAAGCCTTGACGCGACCATGGTACACATACGCTCCACGATCAAAAACCACCTCATTAACACCCGCTTTCTTCGCACGCTCAGCAATTAACTTACCAACAGCAAAGGCCGCCTTTTTATCAGCACCACTCTTTAACGATTTTTTCAAATCACTTTCAAGAGTAGAGGCTGAAACAAGTGTACATCCCCGCAAATCATCGATAACTTGAGCATAAATGTTCTGATTTGAACGATAAACACTAAGGCGAGGACGATCATGAGAAACCATTTTAATTCTACGACGAACGCGCCTTGCACGACGTTGGATAATGTCCTTAGATGAAACCATAATACAAAATCCTTATTTCTTTTTACCTTCTTTACGGAAGATACGTTCATCTGCATGCTTAACACCTTTACCTTTATAAGGCTCAGGCTTACGATACTCACGAATCTCCGCTGCAACTTGTCCAACTTGCTGTTTATCAATTCCAGAAACAACAATTTCCGTTGGCTTAGGAACAGTCACAGTAACACCCGACGGAACTTTATAAACCACATCATGCGAAAAGCCCAGAGATAGTTGAACATCCTTACCCTGCAAAGCAGCACGATAACCAACCCCATTAATCTCCAACCTCTTTTCAAAACCATCTTTCACACCACAAAAAATGTTCTCAATCATTGAGCGCGACATACCCCATTTAGAACGCGCATCTTTTGACTGATCCCGCGGCATAACTGATATGATATTTTCCTCAAGTTTGACTAAGACTTCATCATTGACGACGTAACTCAGCTCACCTTTTGGACCTTTTGCCTTAACCAGCTGACCTTCAACAGTAGCAGTAACTCCAGAAGGAATTGAAATGGGTTTCTTTCCAATACGAGACATTGTTCTAACCTACTTTTTTTTCCGTTTTCTTGACATAACTTAGAAAACACGACAAAGGAGTTCTCCACCAACATTCTGTTCACGCGCCTCATGATCTGCCATAACGCCTTTAGGAGTCGATAAAATCGAAATACCAAGGCCATTTGCCACCTGAGGAAGTGACTTAGCAGAAACATACACACGACGCCCTGGCTTTGATACACGTGAAATCTCACGAATAGCAGCCAGCCCTTCAAAATACTTCAATTCGATTTCAATCTCCGCTTTTCCATCACCTAAATCAATTTGATTATATCCGCGAATATAACCTTCCGACTGAAGAACATCAAGAACGTGCGCACGAAGCTTCGAAGCTGGAGTAACTACTTTACCTTTTTTACGACCAAGTGCATTACGAATACGTGTTAACATATCACCAAGAGGATCTGACATAGACATTAAATAATCTCCTCTTACCAACTAGACTTTACAATACCAGGAATATGGCCAATAGAGCCAAGCTCACGCAACGCAATTCGCGACATTTTTAATTTGCGATAATAAGCTCGCGGACGACCTGAAACCTCACAGCGATTACGAATACGAACTTTCGAAGAATTACGCGGCAACTCTGCCAACTGAACAGAAGCTTTAAAACGTTCTTCAAGAGAAACCTTCTGATCCATAACTATTGCTTTCAAACGTGCACGACGGGCAGCATAACGTTTTACCATCACCTCACGACGCTTATTTTTTTCAACGGCACTTACTTTGGCCATAATTTCACCTCACTACGTTTGCCGTTACGAACGAAAAGGAAAATTAAAAGCACGCAATAACTCACGAGCTTCATCATCCGTTTTTGCTGTCGTACAAACAATAATATCCATGCCCCAAATTTGATCAACTTTATCATAGTTGATTTCTGGAAACACAATGTGTTCTTTAATACCCATAGCAAAATTGCCACGACCATCAAAACTCTTTGGATTTAAACCACGAAAGTCACGAACCCGCGGAAGAGCAATCGTAACAAGACGATCTAAAAACTCAAACATACGATCTTTACGCAATGTAACTTTAGCTCCAAGAGGCATTCCTTCACGAACCTTAAAGGTTGCAATAGAATTACGTGCACGCGTAACAACAGCCTTCTGACCCGTTATTAGCCCCAAATCCTCAGCAGCAAGGGAAGGCTTCTTCGAATCAGCAGTTGCTTCACCTATCCCCATATTTATTACAACTTTATCAATCCGCGGAATTTGCATCGCATTTCTGTAATTAAACTTCTCTTGAAGCACTTTACGAATTACTTCAAAATAATGCGCTTTCATACGCGGTATTTGTCTTTCCTCAGCCATTAATCAACTCTCCCGAACGCTTGGCAAAACGCACCTTATTACCATCTGCATTCATACGAAAGCCTACACGTGTAGGCTTACCATCTTTAGGATCAGCAATCGCCAAATTAGACAGATGAATCGGAGCTTCTTTAGAAATAATTCCAGCTTCTTGCTTCTGCGTTTGACGTTGATGACGTTTAATCATATTAACCCCACGAACAAAAGCCTTGTTCTCTTTTGGACTAACCTTAATTACTTCACCACTACATCCTTTATCCTTACCGGACAAAACGACAACTTTATCACCTTTTCGAATCTTCTGCATAACATTCACTCCTTACAGAACTTCAGGAGCAAGCGAGATGATCTTCATATGATTCCTACCACGCAATTCGCGAGGAACAGGTCCAAAGATACGAGTGCCGATCGGCTCTTTTTTATTATCCACTAAAACCGCAGCATTACCATCAAAACGAATGACACTACCATCTGCGCGACGAATATCCTTAGCAGTACGAACCACAACAGCTTTCATAACATCACCTTTTTTAACACGGCCACGAGGAATTGCATCCTTAACCGAAACAACAATAATGTCACCGACCGAAGCATATTTTCGCTTTGAACCGCCTAACACTTTGATGCACATGACACGACGCGCTCCAGAATTATCAGCAACGTCGAGGTTTGTTTGCATCTGAATCATGACTGGCCACCTTCTCTTAATACATATATCCGATTGATCTTTTACACACTCGGATTTGCCTGCCAAATAACGATAAAGTTATCGTCTTCAAATTTATCAATGATAACCACACTGTTAAATTCTAAAACAATAAGCTTAACTCTTTACGCTACATTGTCTTTTACAACAATCCAACATTTATCTTTCGAAATTGGTCTAGATTCTTGAATAGAAACTTGATCCCCAATCTTGAATTGGTTGTTTTCGTCATGCGCTTTATAATTTTTAGACTGCCGAACAGTCTTCTTAAGAAGCGGATGAGAATAACGGCGTTCAACTTTGACAACAACAGTCTTATCACTTTTGTCGCTAATAACAACACCCTGCAAAACGCGTTTAGGCATCTCTTATTTCCTTAAACCTTACTTTCACTTATCTTTTGACGAAGAAAAGTTTTAATACGCGCAATATCACGACGAACTTGTCTAACGCGCGCTGTCTTTTCTAATTGACCTGTTGCTTTTTGAAAACGCAAATTAAATTGCTCTTTCTTTAACTTAGCCAATTCATCTTTCATTTGGTCGAGCGTTTGCGCCCGTAATTCTGTGGCTCTCATCGCTTAACCTCATTATTCAGCAATACGCTGGATGAAACGCGTTTTTATAGGCAACTTTGCAGCACCCAATCTTAGTGCTTCACGTGCAACATCCTCCGGAACTCCATCAAGCTCAAACATGACGCGCCCAGGAGCAACACGTGCAGCCCAATAATCAACACTTCCCTTACCTTTACCCATACGAACTTCAGTCGGTTTAGATGTAACCGGAAGATCTGGAAAAATGCGAATCCACACACGACCAGAACGCTTCATATAACGTGTAATCGCACGACGCGCCGCTTCAATTTGACGAGCAGTAACCCGCTCCGGCTCAACAGCCTTCAAACCGTAGGCACCGAAATTCAAATCCGTACCACCCTTCGCAAAACCGTGAATACGGCCTTTGAACTGTTTACGGAACTTTGTGCGCTTTGGCTGCAACATTGTTCTCTACTCCAAATTTTAGTTCAATCTCAAAAACTAAGCATTTTCGCGGCGACGATTCGATGAAGAACCAGATTGATCAGCTTCCGTAGCACGACGTTCTGAAGCCATCGGATCATGCTCAAGAATCTCACCCTTAAAGACCCAAACTTTAATACCACAAATACCATAAGCGGTCTTAGCTTCTGCTGTACCGTAATCAACATCAGAACGCAAGGTATGAAGTGGAACACGACCTTCACGATACCATTCCATACGAGCAATTTCAGCACCACCAAGACGGCCAGAACAATTGATACGAATACCTTCCGCACCAAGACGCATAGCAGACTGAACAGCACGCTTCATTGCACGACGAAAAGCAACACGACGCTCTAACTGTTGAGCAATTGATTGCGCAATAATTGTCGCATCAATCTCCGGTTTACGAATCTCCACAATATTCAATGAAGTTTCAGCATCCGTCATTTCTGAGAGCTTACGACGAAGCTTTTCGATATCAGCACCCTTTTTACCAATAATCAAACCAGGACGTGCAGAATGAATTGTAATACGACACTTTTTATGAGGACGCTCAATAACAACCTTAGAAATAGCCGCCTGTTTAAGCTCCTCAAGCACATATGAACGAATTTTCAAATCTTCATGAAGAAGGCGCCCATATTCACCACTATCAGCATACCAACGAGAGTCCCAAGTCCGATTAACACCAAGACGAAGTCCTATTGGATTGATCTTCTGCCCCATTACGCGGCCTCCACTTTTTCGGTAATTTCACGAACAATAACAGTAAGATGCGAAAATGGACGTTCAATTCTACTAGCACGCCCTCGACCACGAACATGAAAGCGCTTCATCACTATCGACTTACCAACATAAGCTTCCGCCACAACAAGCGAATCAATATCAAGATCGTGGTTATTTTCTGCATTTGCAATTGCTGATTCAAGCGTTTTTTTCACAGTAGCAGCAATACGCTTGCGTGAAAACATCAAATCAGCGAGCGCTACATTAACTCTTTTACCACGAATCATTGCAGCAACTAAATTAAGCTTCTGCGGACTAACACGAATTGTCCGCGTGACAGCTCTTGCTTCATTATCTTTAAGCTGGCGCGAAACTTTAGCTTTTCCCATTCCTACTTCCTCTTCGCTTTCTTATCGGCACCATGACCATAATAAGTCCGGGTAGGAGCGAACTCACCAAACTTATGCCCAACCATCTCTTCAGAAACAGAAACAGGAATATGCTTATTACCGTTGTAAACACCAAAAGTTAAACCAACAAATTGCGGTAAAATAGTAGAGCGACGACTCCATATTTTTATAACTTCGTTGCGCCCACTTGCACGTACCTTCTCTGCTTTACCAAGAAGATAGCCGTCAACAAACGGACCTTTCCACACTGAACGAACCACCTCAGACTACCTTTCTCATTTCTTGCGTTGATGACGCGTACGCATAATAAATTTATCAGTGGCTTTATTGGAGCGCGTACGCTTACCTTTCGTAGGTTTACCCCAGGGAGAAACTGGATGGCGCCCCCCCGATGTACGACCTTCACCACCACCGTGTGGATGATCAACGGGGTTCATAGCAACACCACGAACATGTGGACGTTTACCACGCCAACGTGACCGACCCGCCTTACCATCATTAATATTCCCATGATCAGGATTTGAAACAGCGCCAACAGTTGCAAAACAGCTACTCGGAACCAAACGCTGTTCACCAGAATTTAAACGAAGAATAGCCATACCATGATCTCGTCCAACCAACTGCGCATAAGCACCTGCTGAACGTGCAATCTGCCCTCCTTTTCCTGGCTTCATCTCAACATTATGAATAATTGTGCCTACAGGCATATTACCAAGAGGCATAGCATTACCTGGTTTAACATCCACATTTAAACCAGCCATAACAGAATCACCAACACCAAGACGCTGTGGCGCAAGAATATAACTCAATTGCCCATCCTCATAGCGGATTAAAGCAATAAAAGCGGTACGATTAGGATCGTATTCTAAACGCTCAACCTTTGCTGAAACATCACGTTTAAAACGCTTAAAGTCGACAAACCGATAACTACGTTTATGTCCACCACCCTGAAAACGAGCAGTAACACGACCGCGATTATTACGCCCACCCTTTGAAGACAAACCTTCAGTTAACATCTTTATAGGTTTTCCCTTATAAAGACAAGAACGTTCCACAATAACAAGCTGACGCTGCCCAGGTGTAGTTGGATTAAATTGCTTAAGTGCCATTATTCCTATCTCCGAGCCTCTTAAAGACCTGTCGAAACGTCGATAGTCTGACCACTGGCCAGAGTTACGATCGCTTTTTTGACATCACTCTGCCGACCAACTATACCTTTGAAACGCTTCACTTTACCCTTACGGACTATCGTGTTAACTGCTTTAACTTTTACGCTAAAAAGCGCTTCAACAGCAGCCTTAATCTCAGGCTTCGTCGCTTTCGGCGCGACATTAAAAGCAACTTGATTATATTCAGAAATCATAGTCGCCTTTTCAGTAATAACTGGACTAATAATTATATCATAATGGCGAAGATCTGTCATTTAAAACGCTCCTCAAGAGCCTCAACAGCTGCTTTTGATAAAACAAGTTTGCTGCGACGCAAAATATCATAAACATTAATTCCCTGAATAGGCAAAATGTCAATATTAGGGATATTAGAGGCTGCACGAAAAAAGTTAATATCAATCTCTTTACCACCAATCAAGAGAGCGTTATTAAATCCAAGCTTAGAAAAATGAGAAACAAGCATCCTCGTTTTAGCATCCTTAACAGCCAACTCATCCACAATAATCAAATCTTTTGCTTTTAATTTTGCAGATAAAGCAAGACGCAACCCAAGAGCACGAATTTTTTTAGGAAGATCATGCGCATGGCTGCGAACCACCGGTCCATGTGCCTTACCCCCACCTCTAAACTGCGGTGCACGTGCAGATGAATGTCGAGCACGCCCAGTTCCTTTCTGTTTAAACATTTTTGCCCCTGTTCGCGACACATCAGAACGACCTTGGGATTGATGACTTCCCTGCTGACGACGTGCAAGCTGCCAACGAACAACACGTTGCAAAATATCCTCACGCGGAACAAGATCAAAAATAGCTTCAGAAACCTTTAATTTGCCAGCTTCATTACCATCAAGAGTTTTAATTACAAGATCCATTATTAGGCTCCCTCAACCTCAGAGGTTTCCGTCACCGGAGTAACCATTTCCGCTTTCTCTTTCACAAGACGGCGAATACCAGCAGGCTTTGGAGCATTATCAGGAAGACGCTTCTTCACAGCATCCCGTATCAAAATCCAAGAACCTTTAGAACCAGAAACAGCACCACGCACTAAAATTAAACCACGCTCACTATCAGTGGAAATAACTTCAATATTCTGTGTTGTTACACGCACTTGCCCCATATGGCCAGCCATTTTTTTACCTTTAAAAACTTTACCAGGATCTTGGCACTGCCCTGTAGAACCATGAGCACGATGTGTAATCGAATTACCATGAGAAGCACGATGCCCACCAAAGTTATGTCGTTTCATAACACCAGCAAACCCCTTACCAATACTGGTACCAGTCACATCAACTCTTTGTCCTGGAACAAAATGTTCCACTGTAATCTCAGTACCAACATCAAGAAGATTGTCGGGACTCACACGAAACTCTGCTATTTTGGCTTTAGGCTCAACAGAAGCCTTAGCAAAATGTCCACGAAGAGCTTGTGAAGTATTCTTAACCTTAGCAAAGCCTACACCTAATTGAACAGCAGTATAACCATTCTTTTCAACTGTACGCTGAGCAACGACTTGACAATTCTCCAAACGAAGTACCGTCACCGGCACATGCTCACCAGCATCATTATAAATACGGGTCATGCCCAGCTTCTGTGCTATTACACCTGAACGCATCGGGTCTGTTCCTTCTGTCCTCAAACCTCAGAGCTTAATTTCTACATCCACACCAGCAGAAAGATCGAGCTTCATAAGCGCATCCACTGTTTGCGGCGTTGGATCAACAATGTCAAGAAGACGCTTATGTGTTCGCATCTCAAACTGCTCACGACTTTTCTTATCGATATGCGGTCCACGATTGACCGTAAACTTCTCAATCCGCGTCGGAAGCGGAATGGGACCACGGACATTTGCACCGGTACGTTTAGCAGTCGATACAATCTCACGCGTCGACGTATCAAGAATTCTATGATCAAACGCTTTCAAGCGAATGCGAATATTCTGACTGTTCATGCTCTTTATTTCCCTGTTATACAAAGTGCCTTCAATAATCAAAGCACTCAACAAGCATTATTTATTCAATGATCTTAGAGACGATACCGGCACCAACAGTACGACCACCTTCACGAATAGCAAAAC